>JAYVZM010000260.1:0-25850 GCA_043783345.1 Verrucomicrobiota bacterium | reverse complement strand
ATGATGCCGCCCGCGACGTGATGTTGCCCGCGCTTGGGGGGAAAGGTGATCGAAGCCCCGCCGGCCAGGGCCACGTCGCAGCGGTAGTTCAGGAGATTCTGGGCCGCCAGGCAGACGGCCACGAGCGAGGTCGAGCAGGCGGTCTGCACGTTCAGGCTCGGTCCCCGCAGGTTCAGCTTGTAGGAGACCCGCGTCGTCAGGAAGTCGTTGTCGTTGGCGATGAGGGTCGGGAAGAAGCCCACGCTGTCCCGCAGCGTCCGGTTGGTCAGAACATTGGCGAACAGGTAGGAGTTCATGCTCGCCCCCGCGAACACGCCGATCAGGCCGGCGAAAGCGCCGGGATTGCAGCCGGCGTCTTCAAGCGCCTCCCACGCGCACTCGAGAAAGACGCGGTGCTGCGGATCCACGAGGCTGGCCTCGCGGGGGTTCATGCCGAAGAAAGCCGCGTCAAACCACTCCGGCCGCTCAAGCACGGCGCGGGCCTTGACAAAGCTGGGATCGTCCAAGTGCGGCGCCGCCTCGATCGGCAGCCATTGCACTTCGTCATTCGGGAAGAAGGACACGCACTCGCGGCCGGTGCGGAGATTTTGCCAGAATTCGCGGAGGTCGCGGGCGCGGGGGAAACGGCCGGCCATGCCGATGACGGCGACCGCCTCGGGTGAGGGAGGGGAGCTCATGAAAGGAGGATCGCGGGGGCGGATGGACGGAGGGAGGTGGTCTGGCGGAGCCGGGCGCGTTTCGCGATGCGGTCGTGAAACGCATCGGGCTGCTCCGACGGATGTTCATCGAGGTAGCGGGCGAGGGAGCGGATGGTGGGGAACTGGAAAAGCTTGAGCACGGGCACATCGCGGCCGAGGACCTCGCGCAAGCGGTTCTGCACCTGCACGACCTGAAGGGAGTGGCCGCCGAAATCGAAGAAGTTGTCATCCGCGCCGATCGGGTCGGTGTGCAGGATGTCTTTCCAGATGGCGGCGATGGCCTGTTCCGCGCCGGCTTGGGGCGCGATGAAGCCGGCGCCGAGCGGGCCGCGGACCTCCTGGGGCGAGGGGAGCAACTTGCGATCGACCTTGCCATTGGGTGTGAGGGGGAGTTCCGGCAACGGCACAAAGGCCGCGGGGATCATGTAGTCCGGCAGCTTTTGCCGAAGAAACTCCCGCAAGGCCGCGGCCGCCGGCTTTTCCTCGTGCGCGGGGACGACGTAGGCGGCGAGCTGCGGATTGCTGGCGTCATCGCTGCGGAGCACCACGACGGCCTGCCGAACGGCGGAGTGCTGCATCAGCGCCGCCTCGATCTCGCCGAGTTCGATGCGGTGACCGCGCAACTTCACCTGGTGGTCGATGCGGCCGAGGAAATCGATGACGCCATCCGGCCGGAAGCGGACGAGGTCGCCGGTGCGATACATGCGGTTGCCCGGCAGCAAGGGATCGGCGGCGAATTTTTCCGCGGTGAGATCCGGGCGGCGCCAGTAGCCGCGGGCCACGCCGTCCCCTCCGATCCAGAGTTCGCCCGGCACGCCGACGGGCAGCGGCTGGCGGTGGGCGTCGAGCACGTAGACCTGCGTGTTGGCGATGGGCCGGCCGATGTCCACCGCGCCGGTGGAACTCCGGGGGTCCGTCACGCGGCTCGTGGTCGACCAGATCGTCGTTTCGGTCGGGCCATACATGTTGATCAGCGTGGCGGGCAGGGCGGCCGTCAGCTGGGCGGCCAGGCCGGTGGGGAGCGCTTCGCCGCCGACCATCAGCTTCCGGAGGCCCTGGAGCGCCGCCAGGGTTTCCGGCGAGCCGGCGAGCAGGCGCGCGTAAGACGGCGTGCACTGGAGGTGCGTCACGCCGTGCCGTTGCAGTTGCTCGGCCAGCGAGCGCGAACCGCGCGGGGGCTGTCCGGCGGCGGGCGCGGCGGATTGAAACTCCGCGCGGACGCCGTCGAGCAGCCGGAGGCTGGCGAGGGCGTCGTCTGTCTCCACGCCGAAGTCGATGAGGCAGGCGATTTCGTCGACACCGAGTGCGGCGAGTTTTTGCAGGATGGTGCGGCAGGTGGCCGGCGTGCCCAGCAGCCCGCAGAGATCGAAGTAGCGGTTGAAGGAATAGTCGATGAGCGCCTGCATTTCCGCGGGGGCGAGATTCTTCATCTCCGCGCCGGGGTAGAGAGCCTGCGACAGGCCCTTGAGCAGGTCGGCCGAGTCGGCAAGGTAGCGGCACAGCGGGCCGCGGACCTTTTCCTTCACGGCGGTGAGGTCCTCGCCCACGAAGGTGTGCAGGGCGATCGTGACGCAGCCTTCGCCGTGCCCGTGCGCGCGCCGGGCTTCCCGGTAGAGGGCGATTTTGCGGCCGAGGTCGTCCAGGTCCTGGCCGAGCAAATGCGTGAGCACGCCGGCGTTCATTTCGCCCGCGAGCTTGAAAGTCTCGGGGCTACCGGCGGCGGTGACCCAGACCGGCAGCTCGGGCTGGACCGGCCGGGGAAAGATCTTGATCGCGACGGCATTGCCGCGGCCGCCGGGAAATTCCACCGCCTCGCCCCGCCAGAGCTGGCGGACGGTCCCGATGTTGCGGCGCATCACCTCGCGGCGATCGGCAAAATTGCCGGGGCTGAGCGTGAAGTCGCGATCATGCCAGCCGTTTGCGAAGGAAATCCCGACGCGCCCGTGCGAGAGATTGTCGACCACGGACCACTCCTCGGCGATGCGGGCCGGGTGGTGCAGCGGCGAGACGACGCTGCCGGCGCGGAGCTGGATGCGCCCGGTCACGGCGGCCAGCGCGGCCCCGACCACCGCGGGATTCGGATAGAGTCCGCCGAAGGAATGGAAATGCCGCTCGGGGGTCCACACGGCCTTGAAGCCATGCTGGTCGGCGAATTTCGCCCCTTCGAGGAGCAGGCGGTAGCGGTCCGTGTCGGGCCCGCCCGCTTCGCTGGCGAAATAGAACAGGCTGAAATCGAGCGGACGGCGGGGCGCGGCGGCCCGGCGGGCGCCGACGAGGCCGGGCAGCTTGGCCTCGTCGGCCAGGAGGACGACCTTGAAGCCGCGCGTGAGGGTCCAGAAAAGTTCGAGCGCGGAAATGTCGAAGGAGATGCTGGTCACGGCCAGCCACACGCCCGGCGCGGTGCCCGGCGGATGTTCCAGCGCGCGGTCCATGCCGGCGAAAAAATTCACGACGTTGCGGTGCGTGACCATCACGCCCTTCGGATTCCCCGTGGAGCCGGAGGTGTAGAGGACGTAGGCCAGGTGTTCGGAACGCGGAGCGGGCAGGTCGACCTCGTGCGCGGCCCCATTGACCGGCGCCGGCGCGTCCACGCAGATGACCGTGGCGCCGTGAGCGGGCAACTGGGGCAGGAGGCTGAGCTGCGTGACCAGCACGGGGGCACCCGAGTCCTGCAGCATGAAGGCGAGGCGCTCCTTCGGATAGGTGGGATCCAACGGCACGTAGGCGCCCCCGGCCTTGAGGATCGCGAGCAGGCCGACCATCATTTCCAATGATCGCTCCACGCAGATGCCAACGAGCACATCGGGACCGGCCCCGTGGGCGCGCAGCTGGCGAGCGAGAATGTCGGCCCGGTGGTTCAATTGTTCATAGGTCAGTTCGTCGTCATCGAAGACCAGGGCGACCGCGTGGGGCGTGCGCTCGGCCTGCTGGGCGAACAGCTCATGAAGGCAACTGGCGCGCGGGTAGTCGGTGCGCGTGGCATTCCAGGCGACGAGCATCTCGGTGCGTTCCGCCGCCGTCAGCAAGGGCAGCTGGGAAAGTCGCGCGGCGGGCTGCTGGACCATGCCCTCGAGCACCGACTGGAAATGGCCGAGGAACCGGCGGATGGTGGCGGCGGTGAAAAGATCGAGCGCATATTCCGCCGTGAGTTCCAGCGAACCATCCTCGCATTCCGAGGCCCACACGCTGAGATCGGATTTGGCGGTGCCCGTGTAGACGGGTTCGACCGAGAGTTGGAGCCGGCCGAGACGGAGGGTCGACGTGGGCATGTTCTGCAGGGCGAAGAACACCTGGCAGAGGGGATCGAAGCTGAGGTTGCGCGGCGGCTGGAGTTCCTCGACCAGCTTTTCATAGGGCATCGCACGGTGGTCGAAGGCGGCGAGCGACACCTGGCGGACGCGGGCCAGCAGTTCCTCCACCGTGGGATCGCCGGAAAGATCCGTGCGGAGCGGCAGCGCGTTGACGAAGAATCCGACCAGATTCTCGGTTTCCGCGTTGTCGCGTCCGGCGAGTGGCGAGCCGACCACGAGGTCGGTCCGACCGGTATAGCGATGGAGCACCGTCTTGAAGCCGGCCAGCAGCGTCATGAACAGCGTCACCCGGTGCCACGAGCCGAGCGTCTTCAGCCGGGCCACCAGGCTGGCCGGCAGGTTGGTCCGGACGGTGTCGCCGCCGTGCGATTGCAGCGGCGGGCGCGGATGATCCGCCGGCAGGTCGAGCAGCACCGGCGCTCCGGCCATCTGTTTTTTCCAGTAGGCGGTCAGTTGCTCCAGGACGCGGCCTTGGAGATGCTCCCGCTGCCATTGGGCGAAGTCGGCGAATTGAATCGGCAATTCCTGCAGGGCGGCCTCCCGGCCGTGCAACTCGGCCTCGTAACAGAGTCCGAGCTCATGGTAGATGATGCCCATGGACCAGCCGTCGGCGGCGATATGGTGCAGGACCAGCATCAGCGCGTGCTGGGCGGGCTCGAGCCTGAACAGCCGGACACGGATCGGCACGTCGTGCGCGAGGTGGAAAGGGGCGCGGGCCTCGGCAGCCACCAAGCGGTTCAGTTCCGGTTTCCTTTCGGGCTCCGGCAGGGTCGTGAGATCGATGACCGGCATTTCGAACTGCACGGCAGGACTCACGATTTGCACGGGCTCGGAGCCGGCCTGGGCAAAATGGGTGCGCAGGGATTCATGGCGGGCGACGACGCGGCTCAGGGCCCGCGCGAGCGCCCCTTCGTCCAGCGGACCCTGGAGCCGGATCAGGTAGGGTATATTATAGAGCGGTGAACCCGGATCCAATTGCTCAAGAAACCAGAGCCGGCGCTGCCCGGACGAGGCAGGGAGCGGAGCGGGGACGGCTGGCACGGAATCATCGGTCGAGGTCGCGAGAATTTGGGCGGTGGTATCCATGGTGCATCCTTGGGTGGTCGGCGGGTGACGGATCAGTTGGCGGCGCGAAGGGCGGCCGGGGAAAAGGCTTCGAGCGGGCGGGGAAAGGGAATTTCCGGCCCGGCGGGAATTGGCGGCGCCGCGTCGGTCGGTCGGATGGGGCGAACCGGTGCGAAAGGCGGCGGAGGAGCGGCAATGGGGCGAGCCAGCGGGGACGGGACGGGACGGCGGCCGGCGGGCGCATCCCGCCGGCCGAGCAATTCAATTTCGCCACTTAAGAGCCGGCGCGCCCGATCACCCGTGCGAAACAGGCGGGCCCCGGGCAGGCGGCGGAAAGGATCGGGGACAAAAGCCACGGAGGGGTTGGCGGGCTGACGGCGGTAACGCGTCGCCAATGAATCGCCGCCGACAAAGACCTCCCCGGGCAGCCCGATCGGCACCGGTTGGAGCTGGGAGTCGAGCAGATGAATTTGGACATTGGCGAGGGGACGGCCCGCCAGCGATGCCGTGCGTCCGGCCGTCACGGACGCCGCCATGCAGGCGCCCGCGGTCTCGGCGGTGCCGTAGAGATTCCACAATTCGGCGCCACAAGGGAGCAGACGGTCGGCGAGTTCGGGTGTCAGCGGTTCATCGCGGGAGAAAAGACGCAGGGATTGGGAGCCGGTCCAGCCGGCGTCGAGCAGCCCGCGCCACAGGACGGGCGCCGCCAGCATGACCGTGGGATTGGCGGCGGCGGCATGCGCCGCCAGTTGCGGCGGATGCGCCGGCGCGGTGGCTGCGGCCAATTCCACCCGTGCACCGAAGGCAAGGGGCAGCAACAAATCGATGAGGGCCGCCGGCGAGGAAAGCCGGGCGGTAGCCAGCAGCACCTCGCCCGGCGCCAGGCGGATCACCTGCTGGGCCGCGTGCAACATGCTGCTCACTGCCCGGTGCGAAAGTTCCACCAGCCGCGACGGTCCGGCCGTGCCGCCGGTGGCGACTACCCAGGCGGAGTCATCCGGCCCGGCGAAGGTCGCGAGCCCGGCGTCGTCGGCGCGGTGAATGTCGCCGGCCTCGGTGTCGAGCAGGAGCATCCGCACGACCGCCGGCAGATGAGAGCGCAGGAGCGTGGTCGTGAGCACCAGATCCGGGCGGGCGTCGGCGAGCAGGCGCGCCTGCTGGGGCACCGCCACCCCCGGATCCAGCGGCAGCACCATGCCGCCCGCCTTCATGACGCCCAGCACGCCGAGGAGGAGATCCGCCGGGCGCGTGAGGCAGAGGCCGATGCACGAGCCGGGGCGGACCCCGGCGGCGCGCAAGTGGCGCCCCAGTTGATTGGAGCGACGTTCCAGTTCGCGATAAGTCAGGGCGGGTCCCGCGGCCACGGCATCGGGGAGGGTGGCGGCGCGCGCGGTGACCAGTTCCGCCACGGTGGCATCGCGCGGATAGTCCACATGGATGTTGTTCCAATCGCAGAACAGCCGCCGTTGCTCGAGCGCGGTGAGCATGGGCAGGGCGGAGATCCGGGAGTGGGGCCGGGCGAGAGCCGCGTCCAACAGCACCCCATAGTGGCAGAGCAGCCGCTGGATGATCGCGGCGGAAAACAGGGTGGGATCGTATTCGGCGCGCACGCTCAGGCTGCCGTCGTTTTCTACCACATGAAAGGCGAGTTCGCATGGGCAGGCGCCGGCATCCAATTCCAATTCCTGCACGCGGAGTCCCGCCCACGTGACCGGATCGGAAAATTTTGCGTCGTGGAAAAACCAGACCGGGCAGGCGAGAGCGGGGTCGGCGGCGCGTTCGGGCGCCGGCTCCGCGTCAATCGCCCCCGGCAGCACATACGGGTGGGCGAAGACGTCGAGGATATCGGAGCGCACGCGTGTCAGCAGGCGCCGGAACACGGGATCGCCGGCCAGGTTGGCGCGGAACGGCACCGCCTGGGTGAACGGTCCGGGGAGCATTTCCGCGGCGGCTTCGGGGCGGCTTGACACCACGAGTCCGAACACATAATCGGCCGCGCCGGCGTAGCGGTGCAGCAGAATCTGGAAAACGGTCAGGAAAATCGTGAAGGGGTTCGTGCCTTCGCGGCGGGCGAGAGACTCGACCGCGTCGCGCTGCGCCGGAGACAGGTCATGCCTTTCGCTGCGCCCGGCGCCGCCGGCATGGCGCGGACGGTCCGCAGGCAGGCGGAGCGGGGTGGGATCGCCCGCCAGGCGATCCTGCCACCACGCGGCGGCCGCTCGCGCCGGCGGAGTGGGGTCCGCCTCGCTCGCGGCATATTCCGCATATTGGCCCGAGAGGGCGGGCAGGCTGACCGGGCTGCGGTCGGCCGCGTAGCAGGCGGTCAGTTCGCGCAACAGGATGGCCAGCGATTCGTGATCGAAGATTCCGCGGTGAAAGGTGAGCACGAGAATGCTCTTGGTGTCCTCCAGGAGATAGAGCTGGGTGCGCAGCAGGGGGAGACGGTGAGCCTCGAACGGCCGTGCGGCCTCCTCCTGGGCGAGACGGAAGGCGTGCGCTTCGCGGAGGCCTTCGGGCAGCAGGCGCAGATCGATGACCGGCACCGGGACATTCAGGGCCGGCGCCACCACCTGGACCATCCGTCCCCGGTCGAACTCAAAGCGGGTCCGGAGAATGTCGTGCCGGGTGACGACCGCGTTGAGAGCGGCGGCGAGCTGGCCGGTGTCGAGCGGCCCTTCCAGTTGCAGCGCGACCGGGAAATTGGCGACCGGTTGTCCCGGATGGCGCTGTTCGATCGACCCGATTTGTTCCTGGGCCGTGGAGGCGCGCGCCCGGCCGTTCCCGGCGAGGGAGGGGGAATGAGGCGGAGGGGAAGCAGGAGAGGGGAGGCTCATGGGTGGGTTTAGCAGTGTTGGATGAGTTCCCGTTTGCCGGGGGCCAGCGGCGGTGAATCCGTTGGAGTCATCTGCTCGATCGCGGCGGCCAGGCCGGCAATCGTGGAATGATCGAAGAGGTGCCGCACGGACAATGTCAGGTTGAGGGCGGCGTTGAGGCGGGAGACCACCTGAGCGGCGCGCAGGGAGTGTCCGCCGAGGCGGAAGAAGTCGTCGCAGGCGCTCAGGTCGCCGCGACCGAGCACTTCGCTCCAGACGCCGGCGACCACGGTCTCGATGCCCGGCCGCGGGGCGATGACCTGCCGGCCGCGGGCCTGGGCATGCACCGGCGCGGGCAGGTTGGCGCGGTCGATCTTGCCGTGGGAAGTGAGCGGCCAGGATTCCAGGACGGCGTAGGCTGCGGGAACCAGGTAGGCGGGCAGCTGGCGGTGGAGGAATTCCGCGAGCGCGGCGGGCTCCGGCGGCAGGACGCCAGGGCGGGCGAGCAGGTAGGCCACGAGCTGCGGCTGCCCGGCGCAATCCTCCCGCGCCGCCACCAGGCATTCGCGGACGGCGGGATGCTGATTGAGCGCGGCCTCGACTTCGCCCGGCTCGATGCGGTGCCCGCGGATTTTCACCTGCTGGTCGAGCCGGCCGAGATAATCCAGCTGGCCGTCCTCCCGCCAGCGCACGAGGTCGCCGGTCCGGTAGAGCTTGCGGCCGTCGCGCGGGTCGAACGGATGGGGGACGAACTTTTCCGCGGTGAGATCCGGCCGGCCATGGTAGCCCTCGCCGAGACCCGCGCCGCCCAGGTAGAGTTCTCCGGGGACGCCGATGGGCAGCAGTTGGCGGTGGCGATCGAGGACATAGACCTCGGCGTTGGCTATCGGCCGGCCGATGGCGGGCGCGCCTTGGCCGTCACCGTCCGGGGGGACGACGGTCCAGGTGGCCAGCACGGTGCATTCGGTCGGGCCGTAGTGGTTGACGAGCGGGCAGGGCAGTCGCCGGCCGGGCCAGCGCCGCAAACGGTCGCCGCCGGTGAGGATCGCTCGCAGTGAGGTTTTGGCCGGCCAGGTTTCATCCATGGTGGCCTCGGCCAGCGGCGTGGGCAGGAAGCACAGTGTGATGCGGCGGTCCGCGAGCCATTGCACCAGCCGCGCGGGCGAGCGGCGCACGTCGCCCTCCGCGATGTGAATGCTGGCGCCCGCGGTCAGATAGGGCCAAAGTTCCCAGACGCAGGCGTCGAACGCCGGACTGGCGACCTGGCTGGCCCGGTCCGCAGAGATTACGCCATAAGTGTTCTGGTGCCAGGCAATGAGGTTCGCGAGGCTGCGGTGCCGGATGGAAACGCCTTTGGGGACGCCGGTCGACCCCGAGGTATAGATAAGGTAGGCGGGATGCTCGGACGACACGAGGACGACCGGCGGCACCGCCGATATCACGGGCTCCTCGGATCCAGGGCCATCGACCAGAACCTGGCGCACGGCGGTGGCCGGGAACTGTCCGGCGAGCTTCTGCTGCGTGACCAGGATTTCGAGGCCGGCTTCGCGAAGAAGAAACGCCAGCCGTTCCGCGGGGTAGGCGGGATCGAGCGGGACATACGCGCCGCCCGCCTTGAGGACGGCGAGCAAGGCGACCACGAGTTCAACGCCGGGTTCAAGGCAAACGCCGACGAACATCCTCGGGCCAACGCCGAGGCGGTGCAGCCGGCGCGCCAGACCGGTCGCGCGTTCGTTCAGCTCGCCGTAGGTCAGCCGGTGGTGATCGTCCGCCACGGCCAGGGCGCCGGGGGCGCGCGCCGCCTGTTGTTCAAAGAGGTGATGCACGCACAACTCATCATCGTAGTCGGCCGGCCGCAGATTCCAGTCGGTCAGGAAAAGCTGTCTTTCCGCGGCGGAAAGCAACGGCAGCTCTGCCAGTCGGTGCGCGGGATGCCCGGCCAGGCCGGTTAGCAGCGTCGCGAGATGCCCGAGCATGCGGTCGATGACCACCGGGGTGAAGCGCGCCGGGTCGTAGGAAATTCTCAACTGCAGCGCGGCGCCGCCGGCGGCGTCCAGCGCGAGAGGATAGTTCGTCTGGTTGCGCACTTCGAAGGTCCGTTGCGACCAGGCACCCTCCTGTTGGCGCAACACGGCGTCCCAGCCCGGCTCCTGGTAGCTCACGACGGTTTCGAAAAGCGGCGCGCCGGTCTGCACGGCGCCCCACCGGCGGATGGACGGCAGCGGCACGTGCTCGTGCGCGCGGAGGTCGGTCCATTGCCGCCGCAGATCGCGCAGCCAGTCGGCGGCGCGCGCGTCCGGGGCCACGCGGACGCGGAGCGGCACGGTGTTGATGAGCAGGCCGACGATGTTTTCCGCCCCTGCCACCGAGGCATGCCGGCAGGCGCGCACCGCGCCGAACACGATATCTTCCTCGCCGCTGCACCGGCTGAGCAGGAGGGCCCAGACGCCTTGGACGAGAGTATTCAGGGTGAACCCCTCGGCGCGGGCGAAGGCCTGGAGCGCGGCGGTCTTGACCGCCGGCAGGGTGAGCTTCCGCTCGGCGGGCCCGCGTGCGTCCTCGGATTTCGGCAGCCCGGCGCCGGCGACGACCGGCAGCGGGGTCGGCGTGCGGAAACCCGCGAGCGCTTCGCGCCAGTAGGGCGCCGAGGCCTCTGGATTCTGTTCCTGGAGCCAGTCCAGGTAACGGGCGTAGGGCACCGGCGGTTCGGCCGCGGGCTCGCGCCCCGCCGCCCAGGATTCGGTGGCGGCGAAAAGTTCGCGAAACAACACGATCAGCGCGCGCGCATCGAGCAGCAGGTGGTGAAAGGTGAAAAGGACGCGATGTTCGCGCGGGGCGGCCCGCACCACGGTGACGCGCCACAGCGGCGCCATGGTCAGGTCCACGCCGCGGGCGCGATCGCGCTCGAGCAGTTGCTCCCACCATTGTTCGCGGGTCACGACGTCCAGGGTCTGCCAGTCGTCCCACGCGATTTCCGGCACGATGGCGGCCTGCACCTCCTGCACTGGCGGCCGGGCCGGGTCGTGCCAATGGAAGGCGGTGCGCAGGATCGCGTGCCGTTGGGCCAGCCATTGCCAGGCCTGCTCGAAGGCGGCGACCGGCAGATCCTCCGGCAGGTGGAGGACGATTTGCACCAGATCCACCCGGGCCGCCCCGCGATCCGATTGGTGCGAGAGCATGCCCTGCTGCAAAGGCGAAAGCGGGTGGACGGGATTGGTGTTGACCGCAGGCATCGGAGTTTCGGGCAACACACTACCGCCAATAACCTGATGGAATAAGTGGGTGAGAACCTGCCCGTGCGGAAAATATCACCCCACCGGCGGTGTTCGGTGGCTGAGACCCGCGGCGAAACACCCGTAACTTCCGGTCATAAAGAAGGCTCAATCCCCATAACGGCACGCCTGACCTGCGGCTACCTTGAGCCCATGTCGCTTCTTTCCTGGACTGTCTCCGCTCCGCGCCTGTCGCTGCCATCCGCACCGCCGGCACCGGCCGCCAAGGCGGCGCGCTGGCCGGTTTCAATTCTCGGGGTGCCGCTGGATCCGGTGACGGCCGACGAGGCGCTTGAGCGCATTGCCGCCATGGTCGCCAGCCGCCAGCCGCACTACGTCGTCACGCCCAATGTGGATTTTCTGGTGCAGGCGCGCCGGAATCCCGGCTTGCACCGGATCCTCTGCGAGGCGGACCTCGTGCTCTGCGACGGGCAGCCGCTGGTCTGGGCCTCGCGCTGGCTGGGCAATCCGCTGCCCGAGCGCGTGGCCGGCGCCGATCTCGCGCCGCGATTGATCGTGCAGGCCGCACGGCTGCGGCACCGGATTTTCCTGCTGGGCGCCACGCCGGTGGCCAACGAACAGGCCGTGGCCCGGCTGCAGGCGCGCCACCCCGGCCTCCAGATGGCGGGATCCTACGCGCCGCCTTTCCGCGCGCTGGCCGACATGGATCACGACGAGATTGTCTGCCGCATCCGGGCGGCGGAGCCGGATATTCTTTTCGTTTCCTTCGGCTGTCCGAAGCAGGAGCAATGGATCGCGATGCATTATCGTTCCCTGGGGGTGCCAGTCTGCCTCGGGGTGGGGGCGACGATCGATTTTCTCGCGGGCCGGGTTCGTCGCGCGCCGGTGTGGATGCGGCGCACCGGGCTCGAATGGACCTACCGTCTGGCGCAGGAGCCCCGGCGGCTGATCCGGCGCTACCTGACTGACGTGCGCTATTTCGGTCCCGACCTGCTCGCGCAAGCCTGGGCGCAGCGCCGGCGGACGCGCCGGGCGGGCGCGGTGGATATCATCTCCTCAGCCTCGCCGTGCCTCCACTTGCGGGCGAGCGGAACCCTCGACCGCTCGCTGCTCGAGCGGAACGCCGAACTCTGGCGCCGGCTGGGCGAAGGCCACTGCGACTGCCGGCTGGACCTGGGGGGCGTCAGTTTCATCGACAGCACCGCGGCCGCCGCGCTCGCCGTGTGGCATCGGCGGCTGCGTCGCGCGGGACACCGGCTCCTGTTGGTTGCGCCGGCCGGGCGGCTCGGCGACCTGTTGCGCCAGGCGGGGCTGCGGCATCTGGAAACCGAGGACAACCCACGACCGCTGTCCGCATGAACATCGGTTTCTCCACCTCGGTGATCCAGCGCGGGCGCAGCGGGGTCGCCCAATACGTCTTCGCGCTGCTGCGCGCCCTGCTCCCGCAGGCCCGGCGGCACCATTTCACGCTCTTCGTGCTCGAGCGGGACCGGCCGCTGTTTGCCTTTGTGCAGGACCGGATGGAAGTGGTGGGCGTGCCGGAACGCTACCGGCCGCCGGTGGCGGACATCTCCTGGCACCAGACGGTGCTGCCGGTGCTCGCGCAACGCCGCGGGCTCGATGTCCTGCATGTGCCGAGCTATCGGCGCATGGTGTGGTCGGCGCCTTGTGCGCGCGTCACGACGATTCACGATCTCGCGGCCTTCCACGTCGCCGGCAAATACGACTGGGCGCGGATGTTTTATGGCCGCGTGGTCGCGCGGCGCCTCGCGCGGCGGCAGGACGGCATCATCGCGGTCAGTCCCGCCACGGCCCGGGACCTCGGGCGTTTCTTCCAGATTGATCCGACGAAGGTGCAGGTGGTGGCCAATGGGCTCGATCATGAGCGCTTCCGGCCCGGCCCGGCGGCGGAGGCGCAGGCATGGGCGGCGGAGCGCGGCGTGGACCGGCCCTTTTTCCTCTACGTCTCCCGCCTGGAACATCCGGGGAAAAACCATGTGCGGCTGATCGAAGCCTTCAATCGCTTCAAGTCGCGGACGCGCTCCGACTGGCTGCTGGTCCTGGGCGGAGCCGACTGGCACGGCGCCGAGGTGATCCACCGGAGCATCGAGGGGTCGGAGCACGCCGCCGCCATCCGCCGGCTGGGCTTCGTCAGCGATGCCGAGCTGCCCCGTTGGTATCGGGCGGCGGGCGCGTTGGTCTATCCCTCCCTGTTCGAGGGCTTCGGCTTTCCGCCGCTCGAGGCGATGGCGTGCGGCTGCCCGGTGGCCTGTTCGCCCCGCGGGGCGCTCGCCGACACCGTGGGGGCGGCGGCGGCGCTGGTCGATCCCGAGGACGTCGAATCCCTGGAACAGGAACTGACGCGGCTCGCGGTGGACCCGGGCTGGCGCGCGATGCTGCGCGCGGCGGGACTGGTGCAGGCCGCGAAGTTCAACTGGAGCGGGACGGCGGCGGGCACGATGGAGGCCTACGTTCGCGCCTGCCAGCCGGCGGGGTGCCGCCTGGGCTGAATTGGGTTCGTGGTCCGGTCCGTTGCAGGGTTTCACCCCGCTGACGGTCGGCCCCACCCGGGTTATTCTGTCCGCGCACTCTCAATCTTTTCCCCAACCGACATGAACACCTTCCTCACCTCCCTCGTCCGCATGGATCACTCCGTCCTGTTTGCCGCCCACCTTGTCGCTGGCATCCTCAGCCTCGGGCTGGTCCTCCATTCGACCGGTCTCCCGAAAAATTCGGTGCCGAGTTCCGGCCTCAGCGCGCCGCAAATCGAGGTCCGGGTGAATGCGCCCGCGCCGATGATCGTTGCCGGCGGTCCCTCCGACCGCTGAGCCTCCGCCCCCTTCGCCCTTCGTTGCAACCCCGCCTTTTCCTTTAACCAGCCATCCCACGTGCATCTCCCGTGTTCACCCTTCGCCGCGCGCGCCGCCGCTTCCGCCCGCCCGGCATTTTTTTTTGGCTGCGGCGCCTTGATCGTGGCCGCGCTGCTTTTCCCCCTTTCGCTGCTGGCGCAATCCGCCGGCGCCAGCGGCCGCAATGTGCGCGTGCCCGCGGCGGCCGCCAAGGCCCGGACCGACAGGGTCATCATCCGGTTGAAGCCGGGCAAGGACCCGACGCTGCTGCACCGGCAGCTCGGCACGCGCGGCCGGAAGCTGCTGCAGCGGATCCGCCACCTGGATCTCGAGGCGGTGGACGTGCCCAAGGGGCAGGTGGAAAAAGTGCTCGCAGCCTTCCGCGCGAGCGGACTGGTCGACTACGCGGAACCCGATTACGTGATGACGGCATTGGCGGAACCGAACGATTTTCGCTTCTGGGACGGTTCGCTCTGGAATCTGAAAAACACCGGCCTCTATGGTGGCACGGCCGGGGCGGACATCAAGGCGGCGACCGCCTGGGACAAGCGCACCTCGGCGGTGGATGTGATCGTGGCCGTGGTGGACACGGGCGTGCGCGTCACCCACGAGGATCTCAGGTCGAATCTCTGGGTCAACCCGGGGGAAAGCGGCCTCGACGCCAACGGGCATGACAAGGCGACGAACGGGATCGACGACGACGCCGACGGTTACATCGACGACGTGCATGGCATCAGCGCCCTCGACCATTCCGGGAATCCCCAGGACGATTTCGGTCACGGCACGCACGTCAGCGCCATCATCGGCGCCACGGCGAACAACAGCGTCGGCGTGGTCGGCGTGGCATGGCAGGTGCAGCTCATGGCGTTGAAATTCCTCGATGGTCAGGGCAACGGCACGATTTCCGGCGCCATCGAGTGTCTCGATTACGCCCGCGCGCACGGGGCCAGGATTGTCAATGCCAGCTGGGGCTCGTATGCGTTCACCTCGCAGGCGCTGCGTGACGCCATCACCAATCTGCAATCCGCCGGCATCATCTTCGTCGCGGCCTGCGGCAACAGCGCGGGCGACAACGACGCCAATCCGCTTTTCCCCGCCAGTTACGAATTCGACAACATCATCGCCGTGGCGGCGACGACCCGGACGGACAATGCGGCGTCATTCACCAACTGGGGAGCGACGACCGTCGACCTCGCGGCGCCCGGCTCGCCCATCTTCTCCGCTTGGAACGGTTCCGACAGCGACTATCGCTACAATGATGGGACTTCCATGGCGGCGCCGCAGGTCGCGGGTGCCGCCGCACTCATCTGGGCGCAGAATCCGACGCTGACTTACGGGCAGGTCATCGCGCTGATCGTCGCCAATACCGATGCGTTGCCCGATTTTTCCGGGCGGACAGTGAGCGGCGGCCGGTTGAACATCGCGAAGGCTCTCGCGGCCACGCCGACCGAACCGCCGCCACCTCCTCCCCCGCCGCCGCCACCACCCCCGCCGCCGCCTCCTCCGTCCGCATCGGACGTGGTCTGGGTCGACGACGCCATACCGGCGGGAGCTTGGACGAGCACCACCGGGGGCGACAGCTGGAATTGGATCACGGCCTCGCCGGCGCCGCAATCCGGCACGAAGTCCCACCAGTCCGCGCTGCTCGCCGGCATGCACGACCATACTTTTCAGCAGGCGAGCGCCACGCTGCAGGTCGCCACCGGCGACACGCTGTTCTTCTACGTCTACATCGATCCGGCGAATCCACCGCGCGAGATCCTGGTCTCTTGGAATGACGGTTCCTGGGAGCATCGCGCCTTTTGGGGCGACGACTTGATTCCCTATGGGGCCGCGAACACCACCGGCCGGCGGAACATGGGCGCGCTGCCCGCCAGCGGCCAATGGGTTCGCCTGGAGGTTCCAGCCAGTCAGGTGGCACTCGAGGGTTCGACGGTCACCGCCATGAGTTTCACGCTCTACGACGGACGGGTGACGTGGGATACGGCGGGCCGGAACACGGCTTCGGTGACCGAGTCGCCACCACCGCCACCTCCACCACCTCCGCCGCCGCCACCGCCGCCGCCCCCTCCTCCTCCATCCGGTTCGGACGTGATCTGGGTCGACGACGCGATTCCGGCGGGCGCCTGGACGAGCACGGTTGGGGGCGACAGCTGGAATTGGGTCACGGCTTCGCCGGCGCCGCATTCCGGCACGAAATCCCACCAGTCCGCGCTGGTCGGCGGGATTCACGATCACACTTTTCAGCAGGCGAGCGCCACGCTCCAAGTCGCCGCCGGCGACACACTGTTCTTCTACGTCTACGTCGATCCGGCAAATCCGCCACGCGAAATCATGGTGTCCTGGAGTGACGGTTCCTGGGAGCATCGCGCTTTTTGGGGAGAAAACCTGATTGCCTATGGCGCCAACAACACCGCCGGCCGGCGAAACATGGGTGCCGTGCCGGCCGGCGGCCAATGGGTCCGCCTGGAGGTTCCTGCCAGTCAGGTGGCGCTCGAGGGTTCGACGGTCACCGCGATGAGTTACACGCTCTACGATGGTCGCGTGACCTGGGACACGGCAGGCCGGAACACCGCCACACCATGAGCGGCGGGAAATTTTCCGGGCAATTGCCCGCCAGCGGGAATTGACCGACCCTCCCGGTAGGTAAATACCCGATGGGCGATCACCGCCGGCTCTGGTAGGTTGCCGGCGTGCGCGAAACCAAAACGATCAAGCAAGTCATAGTGGTCGAGGATGACCCTCAGGACTATGAGCTGATCACACACGCGCTCCACCGCAGCGGGGAGGATTTCGCGGTCCGGCGGGTCGACGCCAGCGACGAACTGGAGGAGGAACTGCTGCGGCTGGCACCCGACGTGGTTCTTTGCGATCATGCCAGCGCGCGGTGGAACAGCTTTGAAATTCTTGAGCAGGTGCGCGCGTTCCAATCCACGATGCCGTTCATCGTGGTTAGCGGCGCGATCGACGACCAGACGCAGGCCGAGCTGCTTTCGCGCGGGGCCGACGGCTGTGTGGGCAAGGACCGCCTCAGCGACCTGCCCCCCGTCGTGCAGCAGGCCCTGAACCAGCGGGCCGAGGACCAGCGCCGGCGCGTCGACGAGATCCGTCGACACCTTCTCCCGCTGGCCGCGACCCGGCCGCGGCGGGCCCGTCCCGTGCTGCAAGCCTGCGCCGGCTGAGCCTTGGCGCGGTCAGGGAACGGAGGCCCGCTGGGGCTTCGCGGGCGCGGTTTGTGGGTGTTCACCCACTTAGAGTCCCGGGACATTGGGACTATAGTCATGATGCCGGCGCACGCCGTTTTGCGGATGCCGGCCCATGCAGATGAAGAAGGAAATTCAGATCCTGATTATCGAGGACCTGCCCGCAGATGTCGTGCTCATAAACCGCGAACTGCGGAAGGGCGGGTTGCTTTTCCGCGTCCAGCGGGTGACCACCGGCAAGGAGCTGATGCGCGAGCTGGGCCACGGTCCGCCGGACCTGATTTTGTCGGATCACGGCCTGCCGCAATTCGACGGATTTTCCGCCCTGGCGCTCGCGCAGCAGCATTGCCCCGACGTGCCGTTTCTCTTCGTCACGGGCTCGATGGGCGAAGAGGTCGCGATCGAGAGCCTGCGCAAGGGGGCGACCGACTACGTGCTGAAGAGCCGGCTCGAAACGCTGGTGCCCGCGGTGCTGCGGGCCCTGCGCCTGGCGGAGGAGCGCCGCCGGCGGCGGGAGGCGGAGCAGGCGCTGCGGGAGAGCGAGGATCATTTCCGCACCCTCGTCGAGGGCGTGAAGGACTACGCGATCTTCATGCTCGACGCCGACGGCCACGTCGCCACCTGGAACACCGGCGTGGAGTTGATCATCGGCTACCGCGCGGAGGAAATCCTGGGCCGCTCTTACGCCTGCATTTTTCCGGCGGCCGACATCGAGCAGCAGCTGCCCGAGCGCACGCTGGCGGTCGCGGCCCAGCACGAGCGGACGGCCCAGGAGGGCTGGTGCCTCCGCCGCGACGGCACGCGGTTTCTCGCGAGCACCGTGATCACGGCCCTCCGCCAGCCGGAGGGACACCTGCGCGGCTTCGCGGTCATTCTCCGGGATGAGACGGAGCGCCGCCGCGCCGCCGACGAACTCCGCCAGAGCGAGGCCCGGCACACCGCGATCGTCGAGTCCGCGATCGACGCCATTCTTTCGATCGACCACGAGGGTTACGTCCGCGAGTGGAATTCCGCCGCGGTGCGGCTGTTTCAATATTCGCGCGAGGATGCGGTCGGCCGCAAGATCGACACCCTCATCGCCGCGCCCGCCCTGCTGGCGCTCTATCAGCAGGGGCTCGCCCAATACCTGGTGACGGGCGCGGGCAGCCTGATCGGGCGGCCGATCGAGATGACGGCCCGTCGCGCCGACGGTTCGGAATTCGTGATCGAGCTCGGCATTTCCCGCATCGCCGGCCCGGTGCCGGCGCTTTACTCGGCGGTCATCCGCGACATCACCGCCCAAAAGGCCGCCGCGCTGGAGGTCGGGCGGTTGAACGCCGAGTTGGAACAGCGCGTGCGGGACCGGACGGTCGAACTGGAGACCGCGAACAACGAACTCGAATCCTTCAGCTACTCCGTCTCGCACGACCTGCGGGCGCCGCTGCGCCACATCACCGGCTTCGTGAGCATGCTCAAGGCCCGGAACGAAGCCCGGCTGGACGGGGAGAGCCGGGAGCTGATCGAGGGCATCGCCAACGCGGCCAGCCGCATGACCCGGCTGATCGAAGCGTTGCTGTCGTTCTCGCGCACGGGCCGCACCGATCTCAACCGGCGCCGCTTCTCGCTCGAGCAACTGGCCCAGTCCGTGCAGGCGGAGCTGCAGGGCGAGGTGCGCTCCCGTCAGATCGACTGGCGCCTCGCGCCGCTGCCCGACGTGGACGGCGACCCCGAACTGCTGCGCCAAGTGCTCGTGAACCTGCTGGCGAACGCGTTGAAGTATACCCGGCCGCGCGTCGTGCCCCGCATCGAGATCGGAGCCACGCGGGAGAAGGACGCCGTGATCATCCATGTCCGCGACAACGGCGTGGGGTTCGACGCCCGTTACGTGGACAAATTGTTCGGCATGTTTCAGCGGCTCCACGCCGCCTCGGAGTTCGAGGGCACCGGGGTCGGGCTGGCCATGGTCCGGCTCATCATCCAGCGCCACGGCGGCCGCGTCTGGGCCGAGGGGGCGCCGGACCGGGGAGCGACGTTTTATTTTTCGCTGCCGGTGGCGGCGGAGAAGGCGGGCGCATGAAACGCTTTCCCTGCCTGCTGGTGGCGGACGACGATGAGAACGACCTGCGCCTGATCGCGCGGGCCCTGCCCGCCAATGCGCCGGAGCACCCCGTGTGCTTCGTGCACGACGGCAGCGAAGCGCTGGACTATCTCTACGGCCGGGGCCAGTTCGCGCAGCGCGAGCCGGAAGCGCCGGGCTGCGTGCTTCTCGATCTGCACATGCCGCGCGTCAACGGCTGGGACGTGCTGCGGCAGGTCAAGGGCGACGCCCGGTTGAAGCCAATCCCGATCGTGATCTTCTCCTCCTCCGACCGCGAGCGCGACATCCATCGGAGCTACGAACTTGGCGCCACCGCCTACGTGGTGAAGCCGATCGACTCCGCGGCGTTTCGCCAGACCGTCGCCAAGATCCAGGCGTTCTGGATCACCTGCAACCAGCCGGAGCGCGGCACCATCCCGCCCGCGCCTTCCGCCGCCACCCGCCTCCACCCCGGCTTGAAATACGAAACCGCATGAAACCCAATTTGCACATTCTCCTGTTGGAGGACGATATCGCCGACGCCGAGTTGGTGAAATACGCCCTCGGCCAGTCCGGCCTGGCCTTCACCTTGGAAAGGGTGGAGGGCCGCGAGGAATACCTCCAACGCCTGCAGGATCACGCGCCCGATCTGATCCTGTCGGACTACCATCTGCCGGGCTTCGACGGGCTGAGCGCGCTGGACCTGGCCCGCGAGCATGCGCCCGACACGCCGTTCATTTTCGTCACGGGAACGCTCGGCGAGGAGCGGGCCATCGAGACGCTCAAACGCGGGGCCAGCGACTACGTGCTGAAGAACAGCCTGACCCATCTGGTGCCCTCGGTGCACCGCAGCCTGCGCGAAGCCGCCGAGCGCGCGGACCGGAAGCGCGCGGAGGAGCGCCTGCGCGAGTCGCATGAGCAGCTCCGGGCGCTCTCGATCTACCTGCAGTATGTCCGCGAGGAGGAGCGCA
The DNA here is from genome assembly GCA_043783345.1 of Verrucomicrobiota bacterium. Classification (GTDB taxonomy): domain Bacteria; phylum Verrucomicrobiota; class Verrucomicrobiia; order Opitutales; family Opitutaceae; genus Lacunisphaera. Next base: position 5,651 of record JAYVZM010000260.1, on the reverse strand, counting down.
CCCGGATCGCCCGCGAGGTGCATGACGAACTGGGGCAGTCGCTCACCCGGTTGAAGATGGACCTGGCGTGGCTGGGGGGACGGCTGCCGCGCAGCCAGCGGCCCTTGGTGGACAAGATCCGCGACATGTCGGACCACGTGGACGGGACCATCCAGTCGGTCCGCCGCATCGCCACCGAGCTGCGCCCCGGCATCCTCGACGACCTGGGCCTGGTGGCCGCGCTCGAGTGGCAGGCGAACGAATTCCAGAGCCGCACGGGCATCGTCTGCCACGTGACCAGCACGCTGCAGGACACGCTGCTCGACGCGGATCTCAACACGGCGTTCTTCCGCATCTTCCAGGAGACGCTGACTAACATCATGCGGCACGCCAATGCGACCCGCGTTGACGTTCACTCCGCCAATACGGACGGCTGGCTCACCCTGACTGTGCAGGACAACGGTCGCGGCATCCTGCCGGGCGAGATCACCGACCGGCGTTCGATCGGCCTCCTGGGAATGGAGGAGCGCGCCGCCCTGCTCGGCGGGGAATTCCACATCAAGGGTGAACCCGGACAGGGAACCAGTGTCACCGTTAAGATTCCGCTGGCCCACCGCCGGCATACGCCCCCCGCTCTCCATGAAAATCCTGATCGCAGACGACCACGCGGTAGTGAGGCAAGGTTTGAAGCAGATTCTGGCCGATGAATTTCGTCGCGCGACGTTCGGCGAAGCCGCCACCGCGCAGGAAGTCATCGACCGGGTCTGGGCGGAGGAATGGGACGCCGTCGTGCTCGATGTGACGATGCCCGGGCGCAGCGGGCTCGAAGCGCTGAAGGAGATCCGGAAATCCCGGCCGCGTCTGCCGGTGCTGGTGCTGAGCATGCATCCGGAGGACCAGTTTGCCATGCGCGTCCTGAAGTGCGGCGCCTCCGGCTACATGACCAAGGAAACCGCGCCGGCGGCGCTCGTGGGCGCGCTGAAAAAGGTCATGGCCGGCGGCCGCTACGTGAGCCCGGCCCTCGCCGAAAAAATGGCGGAGCACCTCGGCACCGACTTTCAACGCGCCCCGCACGAGCGGCTGTCCAATCGCGAATTCCTGGTGCTGCGCCTGCTGGCCTCGGGCAAGACGGTGAGCCAGGTCGCCGAGGAGCTGACGCTCAGCGTGAAGACGATCAGCACCTACCGGACGCGCATCCTCGAGAAGATGGTGATGGCGAACAACGCGGAGCTCACCCACTACGCGATCCAGAACAAGCTGGTCGAGTAGGGCGGGGCGATGGGGTAACGGCGGGAGGGAATGGAGGTCTTCACCCACTCATCCGCATCGGAGATTTCCGCTAGGGTCGAACCGTGCAGGACAGTGCTGCCGCCCCTCGCAAAATACCACCGCCCCGACGGGCGGTGCGCCGATGCGAGGCCGGCCTCACCCATCCCCTGTGAATTATCACCGCATGAAACCACAAGTCGAAATTGATCCGGCTCCCCCCCGTTCCTCGTCCGCTATCAGTGTGGCCACGGGGGAGCCGGCTTCCAACGGAGCCCTGCAGCTGAACGGCAGCGCTCCCCGCCGCCGGGTATCCACGCCCGTATCCCAGCCGAACCCTTCCTATCAATGGTGGCATCTCGCCACCGCGGCCAGCCGCCACTGGGGCTGGATCCTCCTGGCCATGGCGGTGGGCGTGCTCGCCGGCGCCGCCATCGGACGGAAAATCTGGGCCACCACCTACACCGCCACGGCCCAGATCGTGCGTTACGACACGCCGGATCCCCAGCTTTTCCAGCCGCGGGCCATCAATCCCGCCACCCTGGTGGGCATGGTCAACTCGGCCGAGGTGCGCACGCGCGCCGGCGCCCGTCTGACGCCGCAGCTTTCCCCGGAGCAGGTGGGTGATCGCGTGCGCGTCACGCCGGTTCCGACCACGGACCTGGTCAATGTCGCGGTCTCCGCGCCCGACGCCGCCACGGCGACCGCGCAGGCGAATGTCTATGCCGAGGAAGCGGTGAAATTCACGCAGGAGCTGCAGGCGCGCGATGCCCGGGACGCCGCCAGCTACCTTCACCACCAGCTCGACGACGTGCAGCAGCAAATCGCCACGGTGAACCAGCGCTTCCAGGACATCGGCGAAAGTCCCGCCCTCGCGGTCGCGCCCGCCGCCCCGCCGGCCCTGCAGACCCGGCTCGAAGCCGCGCGGATGGAACTGACCGACCTGCAGTCCCGCTACACCGACATCCACCCCTTGGTGCAAAACCAGCTGGCGCGCGTCGCCGCGCTCGAAAAACAGGTGGGCACTCCGCCGCCCATCGCGGCCGTGCCGACGACGCCCCCGGCCCGCAGCTCGGTGGGAGACGTGGATATGCTCCGCGAAAAGGCCCGGGGGCTCGAAGGCCAGCGCCGCGACCTCAGCGGCCGCCTGCAGATCACCGAATTGCTCGCGCAAAATCCGCCGGGCCACTATCGGGTGTTTTCCCCGGCCGCTCCCGACCGCGCCACGAAGAACGACCCCGCGGTCAAGATCGGCCTCTTTGCCGCGTTCCTCGGGCTGTGTGGCCTCGTCCTCGGCGTGCTCGGTGGCGTCACGGACGAAGCGTTCGATCGTCACCTGCGCACTCCGGACGATGTCCGTCGCGTCACCCAGCTGCCGGTGCTCGCCCGGCTCGGGCCGGTGGACAAGATGTCCGCGGAACAGCGCGCCAGCTGGGCCTTCCGCACTTGGACGGCGTTGCAAAGCCGCTTGAGCGCCACGCCCAACCAGGGCCTGGTGTGCGGCGTCACGTCGTCCACCGCCGGCGAGGGCCGGTCCGTCTGGATCAAGCAACTGGCCGATGCCGCCAGCCAATGCGGGTTCCGCGTCGTCGTCATCACCACGCGTCCCCCGTCGGATGCGACCGATGAATCCCGCCGCAATGAAGGCCGGCCGGCGCCCGCCGCCGCCACCTCGGCGGTGCGCTTCCGCACGGGCCGCGGCGAGCCGAAATCGGCCGACCCGGTGCTCATCCAGGAAACCACGCTGTCCGACTCGCTGCTCGGCGATCCCGCGGCGGCGGCGGACCAGATTTTCTCCGAAGAGGGAACGTCCATCGTGCACATCCCGCTGCCGGGCTGGGTCTGGAACCTGGAGCATCGCAAGGAGTGGCTGTCGTCGATCAACGCCTGGGGCGCCATGGAAAACGTGGTGGTCCTCGTCGAGCTGCCGCCGGCCTCGACTCCCGAAGCCGTGCTGCTGGCCCAGAACCTGCCGAATGTCCTCTGGCTGTCCGACACCACGCGCGCCGAGGCGCTCGAGACGCGGCGCCAGATCGAGACCCTGCGCCTCGCCCGGTGCAACCTCGTCGGCGCGGTGATGAACCGGAGCAACGGCACCCACCTCAACGAGCGGTTTGCCCGCTGGGTGCCGGTGCCGGCGCTGGCCGCGCTGGCGCTCGGCTTCCTGGTGCTCGCGCTGCCGGGCGGCGTCGCCGCCCAGGACAATGTGCCGGCGGCGCCGGGCAGTTTCTCCATCGTCTCCCCCGCCCAGCGCGCGGCCTGGCAGCAGCAGCTGACGCTGGGGCCCGGTGACGTGCTGCGCATCGCGCTCTACGGCGATCCCGCCGCCACGCGGTCGGAGGTGGCGGTGCAACCGGACGGCCGGCTCAGTTTTCTCGAGGCCCGCGACGTGACGGCCAACGGCCTGACGATCGACCAGTTGCGGGCCGAACTCGACCATGAGCTCAGCAACTACCGCCGCTCGGCGCGCACGATGATCACGCCCATCGCGTTCCGGAGCAAAAAATATTTCATGCTCGGCCTCGTGACGCAAAAGGGCGCCTACACGCTCGACCGGCCGATGACCGTCGTCGAGGCCGTGGCGCGCGCGCGCGGTTTTGAAACCAGCGCGGCGTCGGGCGATGTCATGGACCTGGCGGATCTCTCGCATGCGTTCCTGGTGCGCAACGGCGAGCGCAAGCCGATCGACTTCGCCCGGCTCTTCACCGCCGGCGATCTCTCGCAGAATGTCGCGGTGGAACCGGGCGACTATTTCTATTTCCCCCCGGCGGACCTGCGCGAGGTCTATGTGCTCGGAGAAGTGGCCCAGCCCGGCCCCGCGGTCCTGACCGGGCACAGCACCACGCTGCGCGCCGTGGCGACCCGCGGCGGCTTCACCGCGAAGGCCTGGCGCGGTCGCGTGCTCGTCGTCCGCGGCTCGCTCGCCGAGCCCAAGCCGCTCGTCGTCAACCTGGGCGAGGTGCTCGCCGGCCGCGCGGCCGATCTGCCGCTCGAGCCGCACGACATCGTTTATGTCAGCGCCCGGCCCTGGTGGAAGGCCGAGGACCTGCTCGACGAGGCCGCCTCGGCCTTTACCCAGGCGTTTGTGGTCTATTGGACCAGCGACAAGGTCATCCCGGTTGTTCCTCTTCGCACCCCATGAAAAACCAACACTCAACTTATTCCTGCCGGTGGATCGCCGGCGGCATTCTCGCAATTGCCGTCGCCCTGCTGAACGGATGCGCCACGAAAGCCGGGCGCTCGCCGGTGCCGGCGGCGCCGACGTCCCTCGGCGATACGCGCGGGCCGGTCGATGCCAACTGGCTGAAGCCGCCCACGACGGAATTCACGCTCGGGCCGGGCGACCGCCTGGCCATCGATGTGGCGGGCGAAACGGCCTCGCGCATCGAGACGGTGGTCGGGCCCGACGGCAAGGTCTACTATGAGATGCTCAGCGGCATCGACGTCTGGGGCCGCTCGCTGGCCCAGGCCCGCACGGCACTGGAGTCGGCCTTGAAGGACTACTACAAGGAGACTCCGCACGTGAACATCACGTTGCTGGAAGTCGGCAGCAAGCGCGTGTGGGTGCTCGGCCGCCTCGGCGCCCCGGGCCTTTATCCGCTGAACGGTCCGACGACACTGCTGGACGCCATTTCGGCGGCCGGTGGTCCGGCGGCGGGGCAGTCGGTCGCTCAGCTTTCCACGGGCGCGACGATCACGCTGGCGAATCCGCGCCAGGATGCCGGCGATCTCAGCCAGGCTTTTGTCGTGCGCAACGGCCATCCCTTGCCCGTCAACGTCAAGAAGCTCCTGCAGGAGGGCGATATGTCGCAGAACATCTACCTCGAACCCGATGACCTGATTTATCTGCCCTCGCCCCGGGCGCAGGAGATCTATGTGCTGGGCGCCGTGGCGCAGGCGCGGGCGGTGCGCGTGCCCGGCCAGGCCACCTTGATCTCCGCCATCGCCTCCGCCGGCGGCACCGGCCCCAACGCCTACCTGTCGAACGTCGCGGTGGTCCGGGGCGGCATCGCCGATCCCGCCATCGCCGTCTACGACTACCGGGCGATTGTCACCGGCAAGCAGCCCGACGTGCGGCTCGAGCCCAACGACATCGTCTATGTCCCGCAGACGCCGTATCGCGTGTTGACGCGCTACCTGGACCTCATCGTCAACACGTTCGTGCGCACCGTGGGCGTCAACGCCGGCGCGCGCGCCGCGAACGTCAACTCGGCCATCAGTATTGCAGTGCCCGTCGGACCGTGATCTCCCGACGGCCCGCGGCGCGGTTCCTGTTGCTGCCGCAACAGGGACCGCGCTTTCCGCGCTCCCACGGTGCAAAGGGGAGAACCCGCGCCCGCCGGCGCGGTCAGTCAGGAGAAACCGTCCCGCCCTCCGCCTATGAAATTCTCCGTCGCCCATCTCAA
>JAYVZM010000259.1:0-4417 GCA_043783345.1 Verrucomicrobiota bacterium | reverse complement strand
CCACTTCCCTCTCCGGCGGCACCCTCGTCTTCACCCGGAAGAAATCTCGTTGGCAAAACCTCTCCCTCGCAAGAAAACCGGGAACCCGAGGGTCGCGGAGGCTACTCTAGTTGGCAACGCCGGGCATCCGCCCGCGCTTCCCTCCTCAACCTCCTTCTCGTCATGCTCCGCTGGGCTCTTATCTTCCTCGTCTTCGGTCTCATCGCCGGCCTGCTCGGCTTCACCTCCGTCGCCGGCACGGCGATCGGCATCGCCAAGGTCCTGTTCTACATCTTGCTCGCGCTGTTCCTGGTCACCCTGCTGCTGGGATTGTTCGCCGCCAACAAGATCAGCAAGTAGCGACGGAACCCGCTCAATAGGGCGCCTTCCGTTCCTCGCGAATTTCAATCAACTCAAAGGAGGTCGCCGCCGTCAGGTGTTCGAGGCCCTCGGCCTGCTTGAGATTCGCGAGGTATTTGCTGACCGCATCGTTCCAGCCGAATTTCCGCGAACACTCGTTCCAGACATGCGCCTGCATCCGGTTGGGCCGGAGCCCGCGGGCGAAAATCCACTCGGCGATCTCCGCGTCCGTGCCGTCCTCCTTGACGCGAGCCTCGACCTCCCCGAACTTCACGCCGAGAAAGCCGCAAAGCTGGCCGTCGAGCCCGACGGACAGCCCGTAGTTGCGGTGATACTCTTCCGGGAGTTTGCCGGCCTGCATGAGGCGGATCTTGTCGAGCATCCGCCCGAGATGGTGCAGGCCGCCGGCGGTCTTATCGTAGGGGGAGCGGAACCCTTCCACGCGTGGCATGGAAGGGAGTAAAATAGCCCAAGACGTTTTGGCCACAAAAAGCGCAAAAATTCTTGTGGTTGGGAAACCCGAATCGCCTCTAGGCGCGCGGAACATCCACGAACCCATCAAAGAACCCTTTTGCGCTTCTTGTGGCCAACAGTGAATCAGTGACTTTGCATCTCCAGCCATGCCTTCGCGTAGCGCCGGCCGAGTTCGCGATTCGCCGCCGCGTCGAAGTGCAGCTTATCGCCCTGGTCCGCGAGTCCTTCCGCCGACACGAACGCGCAGCGCGGCACGCTTTGCGGGACTGCGGCGAGCGCGGCGTTGACCGCCGCGCCATCGGGACGGAAGCGGCCGGTCTCGCCGACAATCACCGGCACATTCTCCGCGCCGAGCTCGATGCGCAGTTGCGCGATCATCCGGGCGAAGCGAGCCGCATAGGTCGCGGCCAGCTCCGGCTTGCTGTCGGATTCTCCCTGATGCCAGAGAATGCCGGCCAGTTTGCCGTGTTTCATCGCTTCCCTGGCCCGGGCCACGGCGTTGACGTAGTGCGGGGCGCCGGGCGTCCACTCGTCGAGCGCGCTGCCCCCGAACGCCGCGGGAACCAGGCCGATGACCGCCGCGGGATCGGCGTCGGCCACCACGGCGCCGAAAGTCCTGGCCAGCCCGACGCCAATGCGCTCGGGTTTGTCGAAATGCACGGGATCCACCGCCGGCACCCACGCGAGCTCCTTGGTAAGCATGAAAACGCGCGGATGCGGCACCTTGTCCTGCGGTTCAACCTGGCCGCGGCCCGCCATGTTGGACTGACCGATGAGCAGGAATAGCCGCATGTTTTCCGGTAGGGGCTGGGCGAAGGCCGCGAGGGTCAGGGCGAAAAACACCGAGGCGAGGCCGGGGGGTGTGCGCATGGCCCGACTAAATTCATCGCCATCGTTTTGGCCAAATAAATTATTGCCACAAAGAGTCACCAAAGGGGATCGATCATCCGGCGGTGTTTCTCCGTGCGCCTATAGGCGCCTTGTGAGTTTCACTGGCCCCGGCTTTTTGTGACTCCTTGTGGCCGACCCGTCTTCTGTTCTCAGTCGCCCGCCCTCAGTCCTCTGAGCTGAGCCGGCAGCGCCTCCGCACACTGCCACTGCGGCCACGCCTGCCGGACGTAGCGCTGCATTTCTCCCAGTGCGGCGCGGATCAGGGGGGCGGGTTCACCGTTCCACAAGACCGCGACTTCCACCGGTTCGAATCCCTCCAAGGGCAGCACTCGCACCAGCGGATGCCGCACCATCTCGGCCGCATTGATGCTCAGGCCGATGCCGTAGCCGTTGGCCACGTAGCGTGTCACCAGGTCCATCGAGCTCGCCTCGATGGACTGCGGCCAGTCCACGCGCCGGAGTTTCAATCCTTTTCGGAAAAGCCGTGTCATCGCCTCGGTTTGCGGCAGGCAGATGAGCGGCGCCTCGATCTCGCCCTGCGACCACAATTCCGCGGCCGACTTGATTTTGGATTTCTTGTGGACGAGGAGCACCAGTGGCATGCGCAGGAGACGCAGGCAATGGAGCCGTGCCGGTGGCCTGGCGTTTAGCGACGCCACCGCGAGATCGATTTCCCGGTCGAGCAGCCATTTCTCCATCTCGGCCTGGTAGCCCGAGCGCAACCCCAGCCGCAGTCGCGGCTCCTGCTGGCGCAACTTCGCCACCACCGCCGGCAGGTAGTCGCGCAGCACCAGCTCGGAGGCGGCGATCCGCAGTTGCGGGGCGGATTGCTTGCGCAGCCGCACCGTCATGGCATCCAGGTTCTCAAAAAACGGCCGGGCGAACTCGAACAGCTCCTCGCCCTCGTGCGTCAGCTTGAAGGGCTGGCGCTCGAACAGCTTCACCCCGAGGTCCTGCTCAAGCAGGAGGATCTGGCTGCTGACCGCCGGCTGCTGGATGCCATAGGGCATGTTGCGCACCGCGCGGCTGATGCCGCCATGCCGCGCCACATAATAGAACAGCTCCAGGTGATGGATGTTCATGCTGGACGAAACACTGCGAAGCAGCCCGCCTGACGCAATGTAGTTCCGGGCGTCCTGTTCGGTTTGTGGGAGCGAGCTTGCTCGCTCCCACACTAACAAACCACGCCAACCTTGCCCTCATCTGGCCGCTCAATGACCAGCATCGGGATTATCTATTAACAGCCGACGCCGCTCCTCCGGTAAGCTGCCGCCATGGAAAACCAAATCTTCCCGACCCAGCCGGCCTTCCGGCTTGCTCTCGCGATCAACTGCCTGCTGGTGCTCGCCCTCGGCGGCTGTCTCTCGCCCCGGCAGATGAACCGCCATCAGGCGAGCAGCGTGGTGCAATTTCTCTATCCGGGCAAAGACCAGCCGTTCGTGCAGCCCAGCATCCCGACCCTGCGTCTTCCCCTCCGCATCGCGGTCGCCTTCGTGCCGCCGGCCGGGAATCAGGTCAACATCCGCGCCGACAACGGCGGCTTCACCGAAGTGCAGAAAACCGAATTGCTGCGCGCGGTGGCCGCGAAGTTCAAGGCCTTGCCCTTCGTGCAGTCCATCGAACTGGTGCCGACCACCTATCTCCGGCCCGGCGGCGGTTTCGAGAATCTCGACCAGATCCGCGCCCTCATGGGGATCGATGTCATCGCCCTCATCGCCTACGATCAGGCCCAGCTCACCACCGACACCGCCTGGAGCCTTTCCTATTGGACCATTGTCGGCGCCTACATTGTCCCGGCCCGCAAAAACGACACCGCCACCTTGATGGAGGCGGTCGTCTACGACATCCCGAGCCGCAGCCTGTTGTTCCGCGCCCCGGGCGTGAGCACCATCCGGTGCAACTCCACTCCGGTGAACAGCGAGGCCGTGCTGCAGGCCGACTCCGCCAAAAGCTATGCCGCGGCCGCCGTCGATCTCACCCTCAACCTGCAAGGCGAACTGGATGCCTTCAAAGTCCGCGCCAAGGAGGAGCCGCAGTCCATCCGCATCGAACACAAACCCGGCTACACCGGCGCCGGCGAACTGGACGGTTGGCTGGCCGTGCCGCTCGCCCTGTTGCTCGCCGCCCTCCTGGCCCGCTTCCGTCGATGAAAGCCTTTGGCCCCGTCCTGCTGCTTTACGTCTGCCCCGCGCTGTTGCTCTGGTGTGCGCCGGGAATCCATGACGCCTTCCTCTACGATCGCGCTGCGATCCTTCATGGCGCGGGGTGGCGGCTGTGGACCGGCCATTGGGTGCATTTCTCCCCCTCGCACCTGTTCTGGAATCTGGCCGTGCTGCTCGGCGCGGGGGTGTGGCTTGAACGCCTGCTTCCCGGCTGGTTGCTGCGCTACACGCTGATTGCCGCGCCGCTCATCAGCCTGGCGCTGTTGCTCGGCGAGCCCGCGATGCACTTCTACGGCGGACTGTCCGGCCTCGCCACGGGCGTGGTGGTGGGACTCGCCCTCGGGCAAATCCGGCTGCGTGGTGATGACCGAGCAGGGTGGAGTGTCCTGCTTGCGCTGGTCGGAGCGAAGATGGTATTGGATATCCTCCACGCGAATCCGCTGTTCAGCCGGTTTGACGCCCTGGCCGTCCGATCTTCCGGCCTGTCCCACATGGTCGGAGCCGCCGTCGCGCTGGCCTTTTTCCTGTCGCGGCAGACGCTGTTCTGTATT
>JAYVZM010000258.1:0-10959 GCA_043783345.1 Verrucomicrobiota bacterium | reverse complement strand
CGAGCCGGCGGGTATGCTCTGCGGCAAGTGCACGCGCTGCCTCGACGCGTGCCCCACGGACGCGTTTCCGCAGCCGGGAGTCGTCGATGCGCGGCGCTGCATCTCGTATCACACCATCGAGAACAAGGGCATCATCCCGCGCGAACTGCGCGCGGGCATCGGCGAACGGATCTACGGTTGCGACGTGTGCCTGGAGGTCTGTCCGTGGAATCGGTTTGCGCAGGCGGGCCGCCGGCTGTTGCTCAGCGCACGCGACCACATTGCGGAGTTGGGACTGCAGGAACTGCTGGAGCTGACGCCGGGGCGGTTTGCGGAAATTTTCAAGGGCACGGCGATCAAGCGGCTCAAGCTCACCGGGCTGTTGCGCAATGCCTGCGTCGTCGCGGGCAATACCGGCGGAGCCGAACTGCTGCCGGCGCTGCGGCGACTGGCGGCGCATGATTCTCCAGTGGTGCGGGCCCACGCGGTGTGGGCGGTGCGGCGGATCGCGGGGGAGGGGGCGGGGTCGCTGCTGCAGGCCGCACGGGCAATGGAAACCGATGCAACCGTGCTGGCGGAATATGGAGCTGCGGGGTAGGGCGGCGAGTCCCTTCGCCGCCGCAAGGCGCGGAACGGAGTCCGCGCCCTACCTTGCCTTAAACAGCTCGCGCATCTTTTCCGAATACGCTGCGGGGGGACGCACGGGTTCGCCGGCCTTGTTGATGAAGGTGTGGACCGTGAAGCCGGTGACGAGGAGTTCGTCGCCGCGCCGGACTTCGTAGTCCAGGCGGATGCGGACCAGCGGACGCTCCTTGAGCCGGGTGATGACCGTCACCGTGTCGTCGTAGAGCGCGGGGCGGAAAAATTTCGTGCCGAGTTCGACGACGGGCAGCCGATAGCCCTGCGCCTCCAGGTCGCGATAGACGATGCCACACTCCTTGAGCAGGGTGGTGCGGCCGACCTCGAACCACGGAAGGTAGCTGCCATGATAGACGATACCCATCATGTCGGTCTCGGAGTAACGGACGGTGATCTGCGTGCGCGATTCGATCATGGCATCAGATTGTGGGAGTGAAGGACGGTTGTCCAAACAAGGCTTGGGCGGACTCGCGCCAGGTATGGCGATGGGCGCGGACGCGTCCGGCCTCGCCCAGCCGGTGGCGAAGCGCGGGATCGGCGATCAGGCGGGAAAAAGCCCGGGTCAGGGCCGCGGTGTCCCCGGGGGCGACCAGCAGGCCGGTTTCCTCATGGGCCACCGCCTCGGGCACGCCGCCGATATCATGGGCGATCACCGGCAGCCCGTGAGCGCCGGCCTCGAGATAGACCAGGCCGAAGCCCTCGACGCTGTATTTGTGCGGCATGCTCGTCATGGCGAAGATGTCGGCCTGGGCGTAGAGCCCGCCGAGCTTGTTGTCCGGAATATCGCCGAGGAATTTGACGGGGAAATCGGCGCTGGTCGCGGCGGTGGCCAGGGCGAGGCCATAGTCTCCCTTGCTGTGCGAACCCCCGAGCCAGTATTCCAGCGAGGCGCGTTGGTCGGGCGGCAGGGCCTTGAGCGCCTCGATGACCTGGAGCTGGCCCTTGCGGGGACTCAGGCGGGCGACGGTGAGCACGATGATTTTTCCCCCGGCGGGTTTGCGGGCCGCGGGCAGGCTGGGAGGCAGATCGGTGCGCAGCGTGCCGGAGGTGATGACGACTTTCGGTGCGGCTTCGGGGAAATGCCGCTGGAGGAGATCCCGGGCGTAGGCGCTGACCACGCTGATGCGGGTGGCCTTGCGGAGCAGGTGGGTCGTGCTCCAGCGCAGCAGACGGCGGGAGGCGAGCCGTTGGATTTCCGAGCCGTGAAAGGTCAGCATCAGCCGCGCGGGCTGCAAAGTGTCGAAATATTGCAGGAGCAACATCGCAAGCAGCGGCCCGGGTTCCGGGATATAAACGGTGGCCGAGCGAAGCCGGTTGCTTTGGGCCATGAGCTGGTTGGCCATGCGCCATTGGCTCAACAAGCTGTGATCGCCCGCCAGCGGCAGGCGTTGCACCCGAAATGGCCAGGCTTGCTCCGGCACGCCGGCCGGCAGGGCGGGCGCCCAAACCTCAACGGCGTAGCCCAGGCTCTGGGCCGCCCGGGCCATTTCCGCCGCGTAAACTGCGATTCCACCGCGATGAGGGTAGAACTCGTGCGTGACCAGCACCAGATGGCGAACTGGTGCGGCGGCTGGGCTGGGGGAGTTAGGCGGCATCTGCCGTGAAAGGGATGATAATGATGCGGCTGGCTTGAGCCGGTTCAATCTCGGAAGCCGCATGTCGGCTCGCAAGCACCGGCAAGTCAACAGACTAAAACTTCGTGCATCAAAACGAGAGCGTTGGTGTCAGAGTTGGGGAAGAATTTTTTGGGTTTACATACCCCCCAGCCTTAACTTACTAAATTACCAATGGCACAGGCAGTAAACAACTCTTCGGGCATTCCACTCAAACCATTCACCTCCGAGGATGATGCAAATCTGCGTGAAGCATTGAAGCGTTGTTCCGCAGCAACTTATGAGGCGGCTGCGCAATTCCGCAAAACCGGCAACACCGAGCATCTGCCGGCCATCGTGCTGGGCATCATCGAGCGCTATGTCGAACCCGATCTCCGGGCCAAGCTGAAAGACACCGATGACGACCTGCGCATCATCGAGGATCTGGGGATCGATTCCCTGACCATGATGGAAATCGTCATCCTCGTGGAGGATGTGCTTCAGATGACCATCAACAACGAGGAACTCCGCCATTTGCGCACCGTGGGTGACGTCAAGACCTTCATCGAGTGCAAGGTCAGCGGCCTGCCACTGCCCAAGCCCACCAAGTTTCTTCCGATCGAGCACATCATGTCCGTCATGCCGATCCAGCCGCCGTTCCTTTTCCTCGGCGAGGCTTCGGTCAACGCGCATGGCGCCAACGCCAAATACAAGATCAGCGGCCAGGAGTTTTTCCTGCAGGGCCACTTCAAGGACAACCCGGTGCTGCCTGCCTCCATCATGCTGGAAGCGCTCGGGCAGCTGGCGGTTCTTTTCCTGCTCGAAGGCCAGGTCGGCGAGGCCGGCAAGGTCGTCGATCACCGCACAATTTTCTTCACCTCCTGCGAAGGCGTCCGCTGCCACCGCGTCTGCAAGCCGGGCGACGTGCTCAGTCTCTCGATCAAGCCCAAGCGCCTGAAGTCGCCGCTCGCCACCTTCGAGGGCCAGATCCGCGTCGGGCAGGAGAAGGCGGCCATCGCCGAGGAAATCACGCTCACTTTCGGATTCGCCGAGGAAGTCGCCGTGCCCGTCCCGCAAACGCCGCCCGTCGCGGCGGCGGCGCCCCTTCCCTCCCAGGCCGCGGTCAACGCTTGAGCGAGCGGCGATGGCGGGTGGTGGCTGTGGTGGTTGACCACTTGCGGAAAAGCGTTTTGATACGCGGCAATCTGGTCGTGGCTCCCTCGGTCGCCGCCGCCGTCTAATCCTCTCATGCGGAAAGTTTACATCACGGGTGTCGGTTTCATCACGAGCATAGGCAACGACGCCATCACGGTTTCCGAAAGCCTGCGGGAAATGCGGCACGGCATGATCCAGTATCCGCCTTTTCAGAAAGCCGATGTGCCCGTCAAGGTGGCGGCGCCGATCCGCGATTTCCAGACTGACACCGTCGATGCCGAGGACTGGATTTTTCCGGCGCGCTACAACATTCGCCGTGAGACGTTGCGCGGCATGGCGCCCCACGGGGTCTATGCTTTTTGCGCGATGCAGCAGGCCGTCGAGGACGCGAAGCTCACCGAGGCGGATTGGTCCAACCCTGACACGGGACTGTTCGCCGCGTCGGGCGGCTCCCCCTTTCTGCTCGGCTTCTACCTCGAGCGCATGCGCAAGCACGGCGTCATGCGCTGCCAGCCGCTGGGCATCGTCGCCTCCATCTCCGGCACGGTGAACTTCAATCTCGTTTCCCAGTTCAAGATCAAGGGGGCGTCCACCGGCTTTTCGTCCGCGTGCGCCTCGTCGGCCCACGCGGTGGGTTACGCTTACGATGAGATCGCCCTCGGCCGGCAGAAACGCATGTTCGTCGTCGGGGCCGAGGACGGCAATGTCGAGAGCATCCTGCCCTTTGCCGGCATGCGCGCGCTGTCGCTGCAGGTCGATCCCTCCATCGCCTCGCGGCCGTTCGACGTCGCGCGCGACGGCTTTGTCGGCACCGGCGGCGCCACCGTGCTCGTGATGGAGAGCGAGGAGGAGGTCGCCCGCCGCCACCCCAAGGTCTATTGCGAGGTCGCCGGTTGGGGCCAGGGGTCCGACGGCCACAATGTCGCCATCTCGCATCCCGACGGCGCGGGCCTGATCCTGGCGATTGAAAATGCCCTCAAATACTCGGACGTCACCTCCGAGTCGGTGGACTACGTCAACGCCCACGCCACCTCCACGCCCATCGGCGACATTTCCGAGGCCAAGGCGCTCAAGAACATCTTCAAGAACTCTCCGACGCGCCCCGCCATCAGCAGCACCAAGGCCCTCACCGGCCACGGTCTTTCCCTGGCCGGCGCCATGGAGGCCGGTTTCTGCGCCCTCGCCATCAGGGAAGGCTTCATGCCCGGCTCCGCCCACATCACGAAAATCGACCCCGTCTGCGAAGGACTCAACATCATCCGTGCCACGCTGCCGCACCGGCCCAACGTTGTGCTCAGCAACAGTTGCGGCTTTGGCGGCGCCAACGTCTGCCTCGTGTTTCGCAGCGCCAGCTGAGGCCGCTGCCTGACGCATGAGCCCCACCGCACTCTCCACCCGCTATCGCACCGCCTTTGTCACCGGTGCCAGCACCGGCCTCGGCCTCGCTTTCGCGGAAATGCTGCTGGCCGAGGGCGTCGAAGTCTGGGGCACGGCGCGCGATCCGGCCCGGCTGCCGGTGCGCGATCGATTTCACCCCGTCGCCCTCGAGCTGGCCGACGGGACGGCGGCGGAGAAAATATTTCTCGAGACAGACCGCGCCGCCGGCGGCTTCGACATCGTGATCAACAGCGCCGGCTACGGCGTGTTCGGCGGTTTTGCCGCGACCGAGTTCGCCGTCTGGCAGCAGCAGCTCGAACTCATGCTCGTCAATACCGCCCGGCTCAGTCATGCGGCCCTGCGCGGCATGCTGGCCCGCCATCGCGGCGCCCTCGTCAACATTTCCTCGATCGCCGCCGAGTTCCCCATGCCCTACCAAAGCGCCTACAACGTGGTGAAGTCCGGCCTCTCCGCCCTCAACGAAAGCCTCATGCTCGAGACGGCGGATACGGGGGTCATCATCATCGATTTTCGGCCGGGTGACTACCGCACCGATTTCGAAGGCTCGGTCCGCCGCCCCGCGACGATCACCGATCCGCGGCAGCAGCGCGCCTGGGCCGCGTTCGGCAAGCTCATGGCCTCCGGGCCCGTGCCGGCCCATGCCGCGGAAAACCTCCGCGCCGCCCTGCGGCGCGGCCGCAGCGGCACTGTGCGCACGGGCCGCTTCTTCCAGGCCGTGCTGGGGCCGTTGCTCGCCCGGCTCGGCTCGCTGTCGCTCCGCCGAAAAATCCTCGCCCGCTATTTCGGACTCTAAGCCATGACCGCCACTCTTCGATCCTTTTGCCGGAGCCTGCTGGCAGGCGATTTTGTGGGAGCGAGCTTGCTCGCGATTCCTTTGCCCGGGCACAAACTTACTTCCGTCTCCAGTCATCGCCTGCCCGCAGGCGCTTCCCCCTCCTGACCATGGCCCGCGTTCGCATCCTCGTTCTCACCTCCAGCACCGGCGCCGGCCATGACACCCGCGCCCAGGCCTTCGCCGAATGGTGCTTCGAACTCTACCGGCACGAGGTCGACGTGCGCATCGAGCAGATGCTCGAGAAATCCTCCGGCCTGTTCAGCGCCGGGGTGACTTTCTACAACTGGATCCAGAAAAAGTCCCCGTGGATTCACAAGGCCTTCTTCCTGGTGGTGGAACTGCTCAGCCTCCTCAACCGCCGCACGGTCACCTTCGGCCGCGCCTACTACGAGAAGGTGCTGCGCGAATACCAGCCGCACCTCGTGTTCAGCGTGCACGATTGCCTCAATCGCGGCTACTTCCAGCTCGCGCGGAAAATCATCGGCCCGGACCGGGTGCGCTGCGCCACCTATTGCGGCGAGTTCTCCGGCGGTTTCGGCTACAGCATCAACTGGGTCGAGCCCAGCGCCGACCTCTACGTCTCCCGCACCGCCACGGCGCGCGACTACGCCGTCAAGCTCGGCATGCCCGTCGAACGCACCCGGGTGCGCGGCTACCTCATGCAGCCGCGCGCGCACCTCGAGGTCTTCACGCCCGAGACCCGCGCCGCCTACGTCGAGGACATCCTCGAGCTGAGCCCGGACGTCTTCACCGTGTTCCTGGCCACGGGCGGCAATGGCGCCAACAACCACCTCGAACTCCTGGCCCGGCTGCTGCCCCATGCGGACAAGCTCCAGGTCGTGATCATCTGCGGCAAGAACCGCGAAGTCTACAACCAGCTCGTGCACTGGCGCGCCGAACACCCCGGACTCAACTGCTTCGTGGACGGCTTCTCCGAGGAGGTGCACCTGCTCATGCAGGTCAGCGACGCCATCGTCACCCGGGGCGGCACCACCACCTGCGCCAAGGCCCTTCATTTCCACTGCCCGATCATCTTCAACGCCATCGGCGGCATCATGCCCCAGGAGGAGCTGACCGTGAAATTTTTCCGCAACGGCGACGGCGCGGCCCTCATCTCCAACGCCACCGATTTCAGCCGCCTCATCGATTCGTGGATGGCCGACCGCGGCAACTACGAGCGCCAGCGGCAGAATTTCCTGAAGCTCCGCTACGAGGAAAATCCGACGGTGGTCATCGAGGAACTCGTCGACCTCGCGCAGCAGGCCTCCGGCACCGCGCTCAAGCCCGGCCCGTTCCCGCCCAAGCCGCGCAAGACCGCCGAGTCGCGACGGCCGTTCTAATCCCGGCGGGACGAGGCCACGGCGGGGCGCCCCCCAGCAGGCCCCTTTTCTTCACCGCGCTCCGAAGATGAGCCACGGCCCGCACGGGCGCGTGGCGGCGATGACCTTGCCGCTTTGCACGCGAGGGCGGCAAACAGCGTGGTCGTGCCGTGGCGCAGGTAGTCATGCGTGACGCCTTCCCTGTAGCCCAGACCCATCGGCAGGACAGCTAGGGAGTGCTTCCAGGTGAAACCTGCAAGATCTCAACATCAAATGGATGCCGCTCGTTCAAGTCCGTGGAGTCCGGCTTCCGACCATGACAGCAGAAGCATCGAGCAGTGAGTAGTGGGCATAGAGTAGTCCCCCAACCAATGAAACACAAAGTCATGATCAGAAGTAGCGAGCAGCGAGTAGTTCCCACCCAGACCCAAAATCCAAGACCTCAGACTCTCAATCATTCCACCACGGATAAACCACAAAGACACCGCTCAAATTCAGGCGGTCTAATTCACGAGAATCTTACCTACATTACTGCGATCTACGTATTGGCCGAGCGAGAAGGCGCGGCTTGGGGTTCGGGTCACGGGCGTGTCCGTCAGGCGTGCGCCACCAACGCAGCCGGCCCGTCCAGCGCCGCGGCGCTCAGGGGCTTGCCGGCGTCGGAGCCGAAGAGGTGCAGGAGGGCGAACATCGTGAAGCCGGCGAGGATCAGCCCGATGAAAAACAGGATGGTGCAAAACACTTTGTCCCACCGCAGGTGCATGAAGAAGAAAATGACGAACATGAACTTCACCGTGGAGAGCACGATGAGCGCGGTGACGACGAACCATTTCACGATCGGCATGTAGACCAGCACGACTTCCGCGCCGGTGATGACGGCGAGGATCATCGCGATCTGAATGTAGAAATGGAATTTGCTCGGCTCATGATGGCCGGCGGCGGCGGACGGAGTGGTGGTGGCGGGAGCGGACATGGCGGAAAGGAGGAGTGAGAGTGAAAGTGAGGGTGCCCGGAAAGTGAAGGGAAGGTGAGTCGTCAGGGATTGGTGGTATTGGCCACTTTCACTTTCATTCTCACTTTGGCCTCAAAGGTATTCGAGGAGATAGACGGCGGTGAAGATGATGATCCAGACGATGTCGACGAAGTGCCAGTAGAGGCCGATGGCCTCGACATCGATCGCGTTTTTCTCGCCGAACTCGACGACCGGGCTGCCGCGGCCGAACCAGAGCATGGAGGCGAGGGCGGCAGCGCCCACGGTGAGCGGCTTGGCATCGTGACTCAGGATCGCGCCGAGGCTGGCGCCCTCGATCACTTCGAGCAGGCCGGGCACCAGGAAGATGAAGGCCACGCCGACGGCGACCGCCACGGCGAGCAGGTGGAGGAGGTTCGTCAGCAGGCCGCCGCCGCTGGCGGGCTTGAAGGTGCGGACATACATCATGCCGAGCAGGAGCACGCCGATGGCGACGTGCGTGCCGTGCGTGCCGGTGAGGGTGTAGAACGTCGAGCCAAAGATGCTATTCGAAAGCGTCATGTGCTTGTCGTGCACGAAGTGCGTGAACTCGAAGACCTGGCCGCCGAGGAAGATGCAGCCGAAGAACATCGTGCCGAGGAGCATGGTGCGCGTGCTCCGGACGTTGCCGCGCTGGATGGCGTTCACCGCGAGCGCCATCAGCAGCGAGGACATGAGCAGGATGAACGTCGAGAAGGACGTGAGCTCGATGTTGAAGATCTGCGTCGGGACCGCGTTGCCCGGGGGCGGGTTGAGGCGGTAGACGAGGTGCGTCGAGATCAACGCGCCGAAGAACATGCAGTCCGAGGCGAGGAAGGCCCACCAAAGGAGCTTCTTGTTCGGGATGCCCGTCGAGGTCGTGTGATCGTGATGGTGGTCGATGAGACCGGTGGCCGCGTGGCTGCTCATGGAAGAGTGAAAGGTGAGAGTGAAGGTGAGAGGGAAAGAAGGGAGGGTGAAAGGAAGGGTGAGAAGGTAGAGCCGGTCGGGTGGTTCAGGACACTTTCACTTTCACTCTCACTTTATACTTCTTAGTGATGGCCGCCGCGGGATTCGGTGGCGTTGCCGTTGGCATCGAGATGAATGTGGTAGCCGCCGGGGCCTTCGAGCGCCCAGAGGTAGCAGGCGGCCAGCAGGATGCCCAGGCCGGTGATCGCGAGCGGCAGGTGGGAGGCGAGCACCTGCTTGCCGAACAGGATCACGGGGTGGTGCAGCTGGGCGAAGTTGAAGGCGCCGACCAGCAGGCCGGCGGCGGCGAAGATCGGATACCACGACTGGTCGGGCATGTGGATGCCGCCATGGGATTCCTCGGCCTGGATATGCGCGGCCTTTTCCTTGGCGATTTCTTCCTTGTGGGTCTTCTCATACCACCAGGCATCGCGGGCGTGAACCGTCGGGATGGCGGCGAAGTTGTGCTCGGGCGGCGGCGAGGGGATGGACCATTCCAGCGTGCGGGCGTCCCACGGATCGTTGCCGCACTTCTCGCCCTTGAAGTAGGACCAGATGAGGACGGCGAAGTAGGTGAAGATGCCGACGCCGAGGAGGTAGGCGCCGCAGGTGGCGAAGAAGTTGCCCTCGTTCCAGCCCATGTTGTAGTCGTAGGTCCAGGTGCGCCGCGGCATGCCGTTCAGGCCGAGGAAGTGCATCGGGAAGAACGTGGCGTTGAAGCCGACGAAGATGAGCCAGAACGAAACCTTGCCCCAGAACTCGGGCACCATCCGGCCGAAGAACTTGGGGAACCAGAAATGGATCGCGGCGAGCAGCGCGAAGGTGGCGCCGCCGATCAGCACGTAGTGAAAGTGGGCGATGACGAAATAGCTGTCCTGCTGCTGGGCGTCGGCCGGCGCGGCGGAGTGCATGATGCCGGAGAAGCCGCCCATCATGAACATCCAGATGAAGCCGAGGGCGAACATCATGGGCACGCGCGTGACGATGCGGCCGCCCCAGAGCGTGCCGATCCAGTTGAAAATCTTGACGCCGGTCGGGACGGCGATGGCCATCGTGGCGAGGGCGAAGGCGGCGGTGGCGACGTTGCCCAGGCCGGTGGTGAACATGTGGTGGCTCCACACGCCGAAGCCGATGAAGCCGATGGCCGCGCCCGAGAACACGATGATCGGGTAGCCGAAGAGGGGCTTGCGGGCGAAGGTGGGCAGGATTTCCGAGACATAGCCCATCGGGGGCAGGATGAGGATGTAGACCTCGGGATGGCCGAACACCCAGAAGAGATGCTGCCAGAGGATGGGCTGGCCGCCGCCGGAAACCTCGAAGAAACTGGTGCCGAAGTTGCGGTCGAACATCACCTCGACCAGCGCGATGGCGATGGCGGGCAGCGCGAGGATGAGCAGGAAGCTGGTGACGAGCGCCATCCAGGTGAACACCGGCAGGCGCATCATCGTGAGGCCCGGCGCGCGCAGGTTGATGATCGTGACGATGAAGTTCAGCGAGGCGACGATGGAGGAGAGGCCGAGCACCTGGATGCCGAGCACCCAGAAATCCGTGGAGAGGTCAGGCGTATAAACCTTGGAGGTGAGGGGGGCGTAGCCGAACCAGCCGATGTCGGGCGCGCCGCCGAATTTCCAGCTGGGCACGAGGTGGGAGATCCAGCCGACGTTGAGCAGGATCGCGCCGACGACCCAGACCCAGAGCGAGAAGGCGTTCAGGCGCGGGAAGGCGACGTCGCGCGCGCCGACCTGGATCGGGATGAGCAGGTTGAAGAACGCGGCGTTCAGCGGCATGACCGCGAGGAAGATCATCGTCGTGCCGTGCATCGTGAACAGCTCGTTGTAGAGCTGCGCGCCGATGAAGCGGTTGTTCGGAACCATGAGCTGGGTGCGGATCATCAGCGCCTCGAGCCCGCCGACGAGGAAGAACAGGATCGCGAAACCGCCGTAGAGCATGCCGATCTTCTTGTGATCGACCGTGGTCAGCCAGCTCATCAGGCCGGTCTTGGCCGTCGGGCGGGCGAACAGTTCAAACGACTTGGCGGGGGCGTGCCCCGCTCCGGTGAAATCGGCTTTTGCCAGTGCTTCTGCC
>JAYVZM010000257.1:0-4423 GCA_043783345.1 Verrucomicrobiota bacterium | reverse complement strand
GGTCTTCCGCCGCATCGCCGCGCACAAGGACGTCGACGGCTTCCATGTCCTCAATCTCGGCAAGCTCGCGCAGGAGGACGACACCGGCTTCGTCGCCTGCACCCCCGCCGGCATCATGGAACTGCTCCAACGCTCCGGCGTCACCCTCGCGGGCAAACACGTCGTCGTCCTCGGCCGCAGCCTCATCGTCGGCAAGCCCGTCGCGTTGCTCGCTTTGCAGCGCAGGGCCTGGGCCAACGCCACCGTCACGGTCTGCCATTCCCAGACCGCCAATCTCGCCGCGCATGTCCGCCAGGCCGACATCCTTATCGCCGCCATCGGCAAGCCCGAGTTCGTCACCGCCGATATGATCAAGCCCGGCGCCGTCGTGATCGACGTCGGCATGAACCGCGTGCCCGATGCCACCAAAAAATCCGGCTACCGGCTCACCGGCGACGTTCATTTTCCCACCGTCGCCCCGCTCTGCAGCAAAATCACGCCGGTGCCCGGCGGCGTCGGCCCCATGACCGTCGCCCTGTTGATGAAGAACACGGTCAAGGCTTACCGGCAGAATCAAAAAACCCTGGAAACGAAACAACCCGTCCCGGCCTAACTGGCTCTTGCCTCCCCCAAGCAAAACCGATTCGCTCTTCCCCTGCCCTTATGGCCGCACCCAAGATTCTCGTCGTCGATGATCAGCCGATCAATGTCCAGTTGCTCAAACGCAAGTTGGAGCGCGAGGGAATGGCGGTGGCCGCAGCCTACTCCGGCCGCGAGGCGCTCGATCTGGTCGCCACCGACAAGCCCGACCTGATCCTGCTCGACGTCATGATGCCCGAAATGGACGGCATCGAGGTCTGCCAGCGCCTGCAGGCCGACGCCGATACCAAGACGATCCCGATCATTTTCATCACCGCGCGCACCTCCAAGGAGGGCAAGATCGAGGGGCTCGGCGTCGGCGCCGTGGATTACATCACCAAGCCCATCGACCTCGACGAGACCCTCGCCCGCGTCCAGACGCAGCTCCGCTTCGTCGCGATCAACCGCGAACTCGTCGACCTGCAGCGCCGCCTCGGCGAATCCCGCCGCGCCGCCACCATCGGCGCCGTCACGCAGGGCATCGCGCACAACCTCAACAATCTCCTCGGCGTCGTCATCGGCTACGTCGACCTCATCAAGGCCTACAACGAGAAGCCCGAGCTTGTCCGCAAGAACGCCCAGCACCTCGAGGACGCCGTCAACCGCATCGTCGCCATCATCAAGCAGCTCACCGGCCTCGTGGTGAAGAACAAGCCGAGCTTCATCCGCGTCAGCTTGCCGCGCCTGATCGACAGCGGCCTCCGCCGCTACCAGATCGAATACAAGATCGACCAGCCCATCACTCTCGAGAACCAGGCCGGCGACGCGCTGATCGAGACCAACGTCGAGGTGTTCGAGGACGCCCTGGCCAAGCTCCTGATCAACGCCTGGGAAAGCTACCACGACGAGCCCGACGACAAGCGCCCCATCACCATCCGCACCGAAATCGTGGACCGGCCCGAGGAGGGTCGTTTTGCCCTCATCCACGTCGAGGACCACGGCCGCGGCGTCGATCCCGAGATCCGGGAGCACGCCTTCGAGCCCTTCACCAGCACCAAGCACACGGTCGGCGTCGGCATGGGCCTGACCGTCGCCCGCCACGCGATGCGCAACATGGGCGGCGAAGTCACCCTCGCCGACCGCCCCGACGGCGGCGCCATCGCCACCATCCGCCACCCCCTCGAACGGAAAAAGAAGAATTAGCC
This sequence comes from Verrucomicrobiota bacterium, assembly GCA_043783345.1. Taxonomy (GTDB): domain Bacteria; phylum Verrucomicrobiota; class Verrucomicrobiia; order Opitutales; family Opitutaceae; genus Lacunisphaera. The sequence continues at coordinate 2,660 of JAYVZM010000257.1, read as the reverse complement.
GGCGACCGGAGAATTTTGTTCAGAATGGAGGAGCCTGCCTGCAGGCGATTCGGAGCCCACGCCAACGGACAACACCTCGCATGGCTCGACTTCTTGAATTTCAAAAACCCGCTGTGCACAGATCAAGTTTCTGGCCCGGGGATGTTTGCCTCATGCCACGGACACAAAGAGCGCAAAGGTTCGGGATTTTGCATTCCAGCTTCCTTTGCGGCCGTGGCGGACTTTGCGTGAGGAAAACCTCTTCACAAAGGTCTGATGCTCTGCCTCGCTGGTAAGCAAGCTCCCACAAAAACCCCATGCCCTCCACCTCACTCGTCTTCCTCGGCGCCGGCCGGCTCGCCGCCGGCATCGTGCGCGGGCTGCTCGACCGGAAAGTCTATGCGCCCGGCGACATCGGCTGCACGAGCAAGACGGGCGGCTCGGCGCAAAAACTCGCGGCCGACACCGGCATCACCTTCGAGCCCGACCTGCCCCGCCTCCTCACCGGCGCCGACACCGTCGTCCTCGCCTTCAAGCCCCAGTCGCTCGCCGGCGCCGATCCGCGACTCGCCGGTCTGACCGCCGGCAAACTTGTTCTCTCCGTGCTCGCCGGCAAAAAACTGACGCGCCTCGCGCAATCGTTTCCCGAGGCGCGCAACCTGGTCCGCACCATGCCCAACACCCCCGCCGCCATCGGCGCGGGCATCACGCCCTATTGCGCGCTGCGTCCGCTCTCCGTCCCCGACCGGGCCCGGGTGGAGGCTTTGCTGGGCGCCCTGGGCTCCCATCTTGAACTCGGCGAGGAGCACATGGACGCGGTCACCGGCCTGAGCGGCAGCGGTCCGGCGTTTCTCTTCGAATTCGTCGCCGCCCTGCGCGACGGCGGCGTCGCCGCCGGCCTGCCCCGCGCCACGGCGCAGCAGCTCGCGCTGGAAACCGTGCTGGGCGCGGCGCGCCTGCTTGCCCGCAGTGGCGGCGAGCCCGAGGCGTTGCGCGACCAGGTCGTGTCGCCCAACGGCACCACCTTCGCCGGCCTGCAGGTGCTGGCCGCCCGCCAATTCCGCGAGACCCTCAAGGAAACCGTCCTCGCCGCCGCCAAGCGCGCCGGCGAACTGTCGCGGGAATAGGCTGGTTGGAGGCGGGGCGACCAGCCCCGCGGCTTGCGAGCCTCGCTGCCGCTGCCTCGCGGGACTGGTAGTCCCGCCTCCATTTTTTGGCCACCCGCCGGCGACTACGGTTGCGCGGCCGGCCGCCGCGCAAACGTCTCCGGCGGAATCTCCGCCGGATTGGCCTCCATCCGGTCGATGAGCATCACGTAGAGTTTGCGCCCGTTCGCCTCCGTCTCGACCCGGTAAGGCTGGAGCACGCCGCCGACCGGGCGGAAGTCTTTGAAGAACGTGTCCACCGCCACGCGCTGGCTGTTGAAGACCCGGTAGACGGTGCGCTTCACCACCTCGTAGGTGCCCGCGTCCACCCAGAGAAAAAAGATGTTATCGCTCTTGTTCATGAGGAGCAGCTTGTAGGCCTTCCGACCGTCGAGGACATCCTCGCCGGCGTAGTCCACCGAGTAGCCCTTCGCGGCGGAATCGATCAACGGGCCGTCAAAATCCGCGTTGGCGGTGAAATCCCTGGCGTCGGCCTCGTTCATGTCCTGCGGCGCGCCGCCCTTGACCTCGGTGTGGCTGAGCCAAGGCGGGCTGGTGCCGTCATACCCCTGCACCACCCGGCGCTGCGGCGTGAAGCTTTCCACCCGCAGCCGGTTCGGCCGCTGCGCGACCAAGGTGAAGGGCACCACCTCGTCGTTGATGAAGGTCCGTCCCTCGGCCCGCAACGCGGTCAATGCCGCCAGCCGGTCCCCCGCCCGCGCCGTGTGCCTTCGGGCGATGTCGTGCCCGAGCTGCGCGTGGAGCGTCGCGGCCGCCGCGAGGACCCCGACATGGAAAAAACTGCGCATGAACCTGGACATGGATTCCGGCCATGGTGGGCAATATCCGGGAGCCGTCTAGAAAAACATTGGTCACGCCGCGCTTGCCGCCACCGCGGGAACCGTTACCCCTGAGCCCATGGAATTCGGCTGGTGGCAAAAGGACGCGGAGGGCAAAAAGCACCAAGTGTGTGTCGAGGTCTTCGGCAAAAACATCACCTGGGCGTGCAAGTATGGCCACAATTCCTCTTGGGAAATCTACGGCCCGCCCACCGACGAGGATTGGGACAAGCTCATCAGCGAGGCCGAACGCCGCGTGCCCCGCCGCCTGTTTTCCCAGAAACAGTTCGAATTCATCCTGAGCCAGCGGCCGAAGTGAGCCGAAATGTTTGCTTTGGAGTGTTACCCAATTATCTCGGTTTCTTGTGTCTATGATCTGGTAGTTAGGGTAGTTAGCACAGGGGCGACAAAATGTGCGGCCAGCCCGGCCAGACTCCAAAAATCCCGACGAGGACAATTCGGCTAATCTTACGATCAGAAAAAAATCGGTAACACCTGGAGCTGGGCTTGCCTCGATAAAATGGACACCAATTCAGGCGGCTTTGATGGTGTTTAGTTTCTGTTGGTTTTCGAACGCCACAGGGGAGAGATAACGCAGCGAGCTGTGGCGCCTCGTCGGGTTGTAGAACGTCTCGATGTAATCGAAGACGGCAAGCTCTGTGTTCCGACGAGTGGTCGGAATCGATTCATCCAGGCC
>JAYVZM010000256.1:0-4423 GCA_043783345.1 Verrucomicrobiota bacterium | reverse complement strand
GAGATCGGCCCGCGCGACACCGCGGAGCAGGCGTTCCGCAAGGTCCTTCCCTGCGCCCGCACCGTGCTGGCGCGGCAGATCGACGCGCTGCTGGCCGGCACCGCGCAAGAGACGCCACAGGACGATGCCCAGGCCACCTATTTCGGCGGCCGCAAGTCGGACGACGGCCGCGTCGTCTGGACGCAGACCACGCGGCAGATCTTTAACCTCATCCGCGCCGTCACCGATCCGTATCCGGGCGCCTTCACCGACGTGGGCGGCGCGCGGCTCATGCTCTGGTGGGCCGAACCTGATTCCCCCGCCACGGCGGGCCGCCGCGGCCGGCCGGGGGAAATCTTTTCCGTCTCCCCGCTCGTCATCGCCACCGGCGACGGCGCCCTCGAATTCACCCGCACCGAATGGCGCGGCGCTCCGCAAACATTGCAACCCGGCCAAATTCTCTAACCCTACCCTCATCATGCCACTCAAGGTCCTCATCCTCGGCGCCAACGGCTTCATTGGCAGCTCCCTCACCCACGCGATCCTCAAGAAGAAAGACTGGGAGGTCTACGGCATGGACGTCGGCGACCACAAGCTCGGCGACTCCCTCGGCAACCCGCGCTTCAAGTTCGTCGAAGGCGACGTCATGATCTCGCACGAATGGATCGAGTATCACGTGAAGAAATGCGACGCCGTCATCCCCCTCGTCGCCATCGCCAACCCGGCCCAATACGTCAAGGATCCGCTCCGCGTCTTCGAACTCGATTTCGAATCGAACCTCGCCGTCGTCCGCCAGTGCGCGAAATACAGGAAGCGCATCATCTTCCCGTCCACCTCCGAGGTCTACGGCATGTCGCCGGATCGCGAGCTCCACGAGCACACCACGAACATGGTCTACGGCCCCATCGACAAGCAGCGCTGGATCTATGCCTGCTCGAAGCAGCTCCTCGACCGCGTCATCTACGCCTACGGCGTGCGCGACAACATCGATTACACGCTTTTCCGCCCCTTCAACTGGATCGGGCCGAAACTCGACAACGTGTTCGAGCAGAAGGAAGGCAGCTCGCGCCTCTTCACCCAGTTCATCTCGAACGTCATCTTTCAGAAGCCGATCCAGCTCGTCGACGGCGGCAAGCAGAGCCGCTCCTTCACCTTCATTGACGACGGCATCGACGCCCTCCTCCGCATCATCGAGAACAAGAACGGCCGGGCCTCGCGCCAGATCTTCAATCTCGGCAATCCGAAGAACGACGTGAGCGTCGCCCGGCTGGCGAAATACATCATCGCCGCGTTCCGGCACTATCCCGAATACCGCGAGCATGCCGCCAACGCCCGGGTGGTGGCCGTCTCCTCCGGGAAATATTTTGGCAAATATTACCAGGACATCCAGAAACGCGTGCCCTCGATCGCCCATGTGCGCCAGCAGCTCGGCTGGAACCCCAAGGTCGATTTAAAAACCGCCATCCGGCTCACGCTCGACTACCACCTCGCGCACAAGGATTATCAGCTCGAGTAGGCGCACCTCCTCTCCATGTCCCTGCGGCTCGCCTTGAAGATCGATGTGGACACCGACCGCGGCACGCGGCTCGGCGTGCCGAATCTGCTCGCGGACTGCCGCGCCTTCGGCGCCCCGGCGTGCTTCCTCTTCAGCCTCGGCCCCGACAACACCGGCCGGGCCATCCGGCGCATCTTCCGGCCGGGGTTTTTCCGCAAGGTCAGCCGGACCAACATCGTCCAGCTCTACGGCGTGCGCACGCTGCTCAACGGCACGCTGCTGCCCGCCCCGCCGATCGGCCGGCGCAATGAAACGGTGATGCGCGCGGTCCGCGATGCCGGCTTCGAGGTCGGCATCCATTGCCACGACCATATCCGCTGGCAGGACCACCTGCACGGCATGACCCTCGCGGAGGTCCGCGCCGAGTTCGCCGCCGCCCGCGCGGAGTTCCAGCGGATCTTCGCCACCGAGGCCCACACCGCGGGCGCCGCCGGCTGGCAGAGCAATGCGCTCAGCCGGGCCGTCTACGATGAGGCCGGCCTGCTGTATGGCAGCGATGCCCGCGGCACCCAGCCGTTTTTTCCCCGCGTCGCCGGCCGCACCTTCGCCACGCTGGAAATCCCCACCACCCTGCCCACCCTGGACGAATTGCTGGGACGCCCGGAATATCCCGAGGCGCGGCTGGCGCCCCACCTGCTCTCGCTGCTGCGCCCCGACCGGCTGAACGTTTTCACCCTGCACGCGGAAATCGAGGGCATGCGCCATCGGCCCATTTTCCAGGGCCTGCTGCGGGCCTGCCGCGACCAGGGCGTCGTTTTTGTGACGCTGGAAGACGAGGCCCGCGACTGCCTGGCGCGTCGCGAATCAATTCCCGTCTGCGATCTCCTGCAGGCTCCGGTGGATGGCCGCTCCGGCCTGCTCGCCGTGCAGAGCCCGTCCTTGTGACGGTCAATCAGGCGCGGTCCGCCTTGTAGAACATCCAGAGTCCCAGTGCCTGAAAAGCCAGGTTCGGCAGCCACATCAACAGGTCGGGCCGCAGTTCCGCGTGGCCGTCGAACCAGCTCACCACGATGGTCGCGAAATAATAACCCATCGCCAGCGCGACCGCGATGCCCAGGTTGGCCGAGGTTTCCTTGCGCGAGACCTTGATGCCCAGCGGCACGGCGACCAAGGCGAACGAAAGCACCGAAAACGCCATCGCGAATTTCTCGTGCAGCGTGACCTGCACCCGCATCCGTTGCTTCTCGCGCTCGGCCGTCGCCAGATCCGGGCTGGGCCGGCCCAGCCGCCGCCACTCGTCCACCAGCTGGCCAAAGGTCATCCACTTCTGTTTCACCGTCACCGTCTGCGTGCCGGCAAACCGGTCGAGCGCGAAGGTGCCGGGCATGACGGCCGCGTGGCCGATGCCCTTCTGCTCGCCGCCGAAATTTTCCGGGTCCTTCGCGTCCCGATATTCGACCGTCACCTCGTAGCCGACCAGCTCCAGGCTGTTGTCCTTTTCGTTGAACTTCAGGTCGCCCCTTTCGGCGTGATACATCACCTTGGTCCGGGACTGCTTGTCGAGTTCCCAGACCCAGACATCGCGCAGCTTCAGGTTTTTGCTTTCCCCCACGTAGACGATCTTGTCGGAAAAATCCCGGATGAAGGTCAGGGGCACGATGAAATTGAGCGGATTCTGCCGGATCGCCGCGGCCAGTTCCCGGTGGTAGGTCACCCGGGCCACCGGCATGAACTGGAAGTTGATCAGCAGGTTCAGGCCCACACCGAGCAGGGCGGCGAACAGGATCGGCGCCGACAGCCACGCCACGCTCACGCCCGAGGCGCGCAAGGCGGTGATTTCCCGATCGGAGGACATCCGGCCGAGCGCCAGCAAGATTCCCGTCAGCATCCCCATCGGCAGCGCATAGGACACCACGAAGGGCAGCAGCAGCCCGATGAGCCGGAGCGCCGTGCCGGGCGCCAGCTGACCCATCAGCGGGAGCAGGTCCTTCAGCGCGTTGCCGATCATCAGCACGAAGGCGAACATGCCCACCGCCGCCGCGCACGTCAGCACGACGTTCGCGAAAATGTGCCGGTGGATGAGGTTCATGCCGCTGGAGTTGAAAGGGGAAGGTTGAAGGTTGAAAGTTGGACCGCAACGCCTGACTTTTGTCTTGGGGCTATTCTTTCGACATTCATCTTTCAACCTTCAATCCGACCGCATGCTGTTCACCCCCGCCAAGCCCGCCATCCATGGCGAGACGCTCGATTCGCTGACCGCCGTCCTCACCGAGCACGGCCACCCGGCCTTTCGCGCCCGGCAGATCATGGAATGGCTGTATAAGAAGCGGGTCGGCGCTTGGGACGAGATGACCAACCTCTCGCGACCGCTGCGCACCTGGCTCGCGGAGCACTTCGAACTCCAACCGACCGCCTTTGTCCTCACCAAGCAGTCCGAGGACGTCACCGACAAGCTCCTGCTCGAACTGGGCGACAGGTCGCTCATCGAGACCGTCATCATCCGCGCGCCCCAGCTGGGCGTCGGCCGGGAGAATTCGCGCAAGACCATCTGCATCTCCACCCAGGTAGGCTGCGCCATGGGCTGCAAGTTCTGCGCCTCCGGCCTCGAGGGCCTGAAACGCAACCTCTCCGCCGGCGAGATCGTCCACCAACTCATCCAGGTCTGCGCGCAGGAGGACGACCGCACGCCACGCGCCCGCGCCGAACTCGCCTCGTTCGACAACCTTGTCGTCATGGGCATGGGCGAGCCGCTGCACAACTACGACGCCATCCTCCGCGCCCTCACCATCCTCAACGCCGAATGGGGCCTCGGCTTCGGCGCCCGCCGCATCACCCTTTCCACCTCCGGCCTCGTCCCGAAGATCCGGCAGCTCGCCGACGAGCCGCTGGGCCTCCGGCTGGCCATCAGCCTCCACGGCGCCACCGACGAGGTCCGCGAACAGATCATGC
>JAYVZM010000255.1:0-4428 GCA_043783345.1 Verrucomicrobiota bacterium | reverse complement strand
CGATGCCAAGCGCCGCGGTCGGGATCACCTTGAGATTGGTGGCGTTGAGGATCAGCGGCCAGCGCGCGAGGCTGACGCGAAACGCCTGCGGATAATCGTCCTCGGGATCGAAGCCCCAGCCCTTCACCCGGTCGGGAAACTTCATGCCGTAGAGCGACGTGAAGCAGGCGGGCGCGCCTTTTTCCGCGATGCCCTTCTCAATCTCGAGGCGTTCGGCGGTGCTGAGCCCGTCGCCAAGCCAGTCGAGCGCGCAGCACATCGCGATCGTCGCCTCGGGCGCGCGCTGCAGGCCGAACACCTGTCTACCGCCCTCGAGAAAGTAATCCCACTTCGGGTAATCGAGAATCTTGCGCACCGCGAGTTTTGCGACGGCGAGGTGCTTGGCGTCGTGATTGACCGCGTAAACAAACGACGAGCGCTCGAGAATCTGCCGCACGCGCAGCATGTCAGCGACGTGGTTGTTGAAGCGGACCTTGTGCTCGATAAAATCGGTGTCGTCCGCGAGATCGGCCGTCGCGAGCGACTGCCAGTAGGCGGCGAAGCGCGGGTCGGTGGTGTTCGCGCGAATGCGCGGGAGGTCGGCCTCGTCGAAGAACAGTCCGCGACGCTGGCCGGCCGGCGCGGCGGCGGGTTCCGCCCCGGCGAGCTGGAGCCGGGTCAGCGGCAGCGCGGCGGCGAGGAGCGACGTGGTTTGGATAAAGGTGCGGCGGGTGGTTTTCATGGGGGGCGGGTCGAACGAAGGAAAGAAGGGAGCAGTCAGCAGTCAGCGAACCGGTTGGGCGCGACCGCTGGACCCAGCGCAGAATATTCGCGGCGGGCCCAACGGTCCCTCTCTGCCTTGATGCGGATTGAGGCGTTGGCGTTCATGCGATGGTGACGGCGGGCACCGGACCAGCGGGGTTGAGCGTGATATTCACGGCGGCCCCGTTGTGCGCGCCCTGCACGCGCCAGACGGCCCCATCGCGGCTGAGGCGCAGGTCGCCGTGCGCCTCGCCGGCGGGCCGCGCGCTGCAGACCGTGAGAATTTCGTGGTCGGTCGCTTCGGCGGACTCCACCTCGGCGAACGGCTGCGAGCCGTCCTTTTCGGCCAGCGGCAGTTTGCCGAGGCGCACGACGAGTCCGGGCCGGCGGGCCACGCGGCCGAGCAGCGTCGCGCGCGGGCGGGCGATGAGGAAGTTGTCGCCGGGGAGCGAGAGCGTGGCGGCGAGGTCTTCGTTGTTGGCCTGAAAACGAACCTGCACGGATGCCTTGGCGTCCGACAGCGTCACGCGGTCGAGCAACACCACGATGTCCGGCTTGAGGAACACGAGGGTGCGGACCACGCGCGCCACGCTGCGGTTGACCAGTTGGTAGGCGTCGGTGGCGTCGCTAGTCACCGTCATCCAGCCGGGGCCGGTGCGATTGTCGATGACGCGGGCAAACGACCAGGAGGCGTTCGTGCCCTCGCTGCCGTCGTGATACTGGTGGCCCTGGCCATTGATGAGCACGGCGGTGTGCGCGCCGGTGAGCCGGAGGATCCAACGCGGCTGGCTGGCGATGTAGGCGGCACGGGTCGGGTCGTGGAGCAGGCGTTCGCCGTAGGCCTTGAAAATAACGCTGTTGCGGTCGGCGTGCTCGTGATTGCCCGGCCCGCCGCTGCGGAACGCGAGCACGCTGTCCCGGGCCGTCCACCCGGTGCGCGAAATGACGAGGTCGTTGCTCATCCGTTGATCCAGCAAAGCCGGCTCGGGCGGGGCCACGGGGGCTCCGGCGTCATACCAGATCAGGCCGTAGAGATACCGGGCCTCGCCAATGTCGCGGGCGATGAAGCTGGCCACCGGGTCGCCCTTGGTGCGGCCGATCCAGGCGGCGACCGAGACGTCCACCGCGCCGTTGGCGTCGCCGAAATTCACGATGTCGAACTCCGGTTTCACCACTGGCATCATGAAGCCTTCGACGTGGGTGAAATTGGCGACCGCATGGTCACTGGCCAGCGTGGGCATGGTCATGCCCAGGGCGTAGCGCGCGGTGCCCGCGTAGTTGATCAGCGCGCGGTCATCGATCCCCTGGGTGCGCCAGAGCGCCTCCGCGAACAGCGCCAGGTGCAACGTCGTGTAGCCCCAGTAGCTGACGCCTTCGTCATAAGAACCGTCGCTGCCATAGATGGTGGCAAAGGCTCGCGCGCAGGAGCGGGCCAGCTCCTGCCAGCCGGCCGCTTCGGCGCGGCGGCCGCGGAAGTGGCACGCGATCAGACCGAGGGCGGCAGTCGGGATGATCTTGAGATTGGTCGCATTGAGGATGAGCGGCCAGCGCTTGAGGCTGATCTGCTGGAAGTCCTTGACGTCGCTGCGCGGGTTCCACTCCCAGCCTTGCACGCGGTCGGGATACTTCATGCCGTAGATCGTGGTGTAGCAGGCGGGCGCGCCCTTGGTGACCACGGCTTCTTCGATGGCGGCGACTTCCGCGGCGGTCAGCGCGCCCTTGAGCCAGTCCAGCGCGAGCAGCAGCGCAATGCTGCCCTCCGGGGCGCGCTGCAGGCCGAAAATCTGCCGGCCGCCCTCCATGAAACTGTCCCACTCGGGATATTCGAGCATCTTGCGGATGGCGCTGCGGGCCAGCTCCAGTTGCACGGGATCGCCCTCGACGGCGTAGAGCACGCAGGCGCGCTCCAATATTTTCTGCACCCGCAGCAGGTCGCTCACGTGGTTGCGGAGGTTGACCTTGTTCGCGAGGAAATCCCGGTCGGCCGCGAGGTCGGCTGCGTGCATGGCCTGCCAGAGTGTGGCGAAGCGCGGATGGCGGGCATTGGCGCGGATGCGCGGCAGGTCGGAGGCATCAAAGAGCAAACCGCGAGGTCCGTCCGCGGGAGCCGGCGGCGGGCCGGCGGCGGGCGTTTCAGCGCCCGGGAGGTCGAGTTCCGCAAAGGGCAGAGCGGCGGCGAGAACAGCCGAGCGCTTGAGAAACGTGCGGCGGGTGGGATGGCTCATAGGGTGGAGCTGGAAAAATGATAGCGCGCGATGGCGACGGCGGCGCGGCTGCCGATTTCCTCGCCGAGCGCGGCCGGCACGACGGCGCAGTCGCGCACACTGGGCGGCAGCGCCTCGCGGGCGATCACGGCGCGCATCGCCGGCGCGATGAATTTTTCGCAGCGCGGATAGATGCCGCCGATCACGATCCGCTCGGGGTTGAGGACGTCGATGAAGGCGGCGATCGCCTGGCCGAGTCGCTCGCCCACGTCGTGCCACAGCGCGAGCGCCAGCGTGTCGCCCGCCTCCGCCGCCACGCCGATGTCGCGCGCGGACAAGGTTTCCGCCGAGAGTTCGCTCAAGGCCGACCGCCCGGAAAATTCCGCCACGCGCCTTCGCGCGAGCTGCGCGATGCCGCCGCCCGAGCAAAAGCCCTCGAACGATCCCGCCTTGCCAAAACCCACCGGTCCGTCGGCCGCGAGCCGCACGTGGCCGACCTCGCCCGCGTTGCCGCTGATGCCCTCATAGAGCCGGCCGTCCAAAATCAGTCCGGCGCCCATGCCGGTGCCCATCGTGAGAAACATCAGGCTCTGCACGCCGCGACCGGCGCCCTGCTGCCACTCCGCCAGCGCGCAGGCGTTGGCGTCGTTCATCAGCCGCGAGTTGCCGCCGAATTTTTCGTCGAGCCAGCGGCATACCCACACCTCGTCCCAGCCCGGCAGATTCGGCGGCGAGAGAATCACACCGCGCTTCGCATCCAGCGGCCCGCCGCACGACACGCCGATCGCGCGCACCGCCGCCGGCGGCAGCCGGCCAATTTCGCCGGCGAAGCGCGCGAGGGTTTCGTCCGGCCCGCGGGTGGGAAAACGCGCGACCTCCCGGAAACTCCCGTCCGTGGTTTCGACCCCCAGCGCACACTTCGTGCCGCCGAGATCGAGACCGATGAATTGCGTCGCAGCCATGCGCGGGGGGATTGCTCCCCCACTTCTGCGCGCATTGCGCCCCGGCTGTCAGTCTGAAACGCCATGAAAATTTCACCGGCGGTTTTCTCGCCGCCGCCGGCCCCCGCGTTTTTCTCGGCGGCGGATCGCGCCAAGATCGGCCTCCGAGTGAGCCGACGCCCGGCCGTGCCTCCGCCGCGCCGGGTGGGCCGCGGCCGGTCCCCGGACGCCGGCCCACCCTCTAGCCCTCAAAGTGTCTGAAATTTTCAGAATTGTTCATTTTGACACCGCCGGCGGGTGGGTGAGCGTCTGACCACCCGTCCGCGGGTGCTTTTCATGGCCGCCCAACTCCTCCCCACCCTCAAGTCCGTCATCCACGCCGCGGCGGCTTCGCCCGGCGAGATCACCGCCGCCACCGAGCTGGCCAAGCTCGCAGGCGTGAGCGCGACCGCCAGCGCTGCGCCCGGCCGCGGCGTGAACGTCGCCCTCGCCTCGCGCGGCTGGGCCAAGCGGCCGGCCGCGGCCAGCGGTCCCGCGTGGAC
>JAYVZM010000254.1:0-11009 GCA_043783345.1 Verrucomicrobiota bacterium | reverse complement strand
CGCGGGGGTGAGGCTGGCGCCGCAGCGGCGATGGGAGGCGGCCGGCGTGGCCTTTCTCTATGTAGTCTGTCCGGGGGTGCTGATGCCGCTCTATATGGCGGACGCTTATATGACCTACATGGCGTTCGCCGGGTTTGCCCTCCTTTTTTATGGCAATGCGCGGTTACTGGTGGACGGCAGGGGGTGGGTGCCCTTGGCCGCCGGATTGAGCTTGGCGTGGATGAGCCATCCGCCGACGGCCATGCAGGCAACGTTACTGACCGGGTTCCTGCAGGCGGGCGGCCTGGCCTTTGGGTCGGGAACCTGGCGCGACTGGCGGGGGGCAGCGCTGGCGGCATTGCTGTTTGCGGGGCTGTCGCTCTATTATTTCGTGGGCATGAGCGAACTGCCCAAGCCTCCGGACGAAAGCCTGCGCGGATCGCTGCTGCAGATTTTGGGACTGTTGCTGGGCTGGTTTGCGGCCGCTCAGGCCATCGCGATGCGACGAGGATGGGTCTGGATGCTGTTGCTTGCGCCCGCCGGCTGGTTGCTTTGGTCAACGTGCCGGCCTTGGCTGGAGTGGCTCGGAGTCACGGTGATTTTGCTGGGGCTGGTGGTTAGCGCCGGCCGCCGGTGGAAGCGGTTCGAGCCGGCGGCATACGCGCCGTTGATCATGGCGGGTTGCATTTTATTGGCGGCACTCGCGATGGATGCGATCCTGCGACTACACTTGATGGCGGGACAGCCTTACCCGCGAGAAGGCCCGATCTGGCGGGGAGCGTGGGCGGCAAACTATTTTCGTCCCCTGACTCCCTTAGTAAATACCGACGGGGACTTTCAACCGGGGTGGGGGCTCTGGCTCGGCTGGGCGGCCGCGGGGTTGGCGGCCTGCCGGGCCCGGGCGAGGGGCAGCCAGTTGGTTTTTGGAGCCATCACCCTGATGTCGGTGTTGCTGCTGCCGTGGCCGCGCGTGGGTGACTTTCTGGTTGAATATTTCCCGCTCGCTTTGCGCAACATGACGGGGATAGCGATGGCGCTTCGCACCATGCCGGTGTTCGTTGTGCTGCTGGCCATGGGTGCGCTGCTGGCGCTTCGCGCGGAACAAGAGCGCTCCAGCCGCCGGCTGCGGTGGGGAGTCGGGCTGGTGACGGGCCTCGCCGTGCTGTGGGGCGGCTGGCAGGTCAATCGTGTGGTGCAGCGCGGTTACCGGGCGACGGCCACGCGCGAGCTGACGCAGAAGGATTGGCGCACGGAGAACGCGCCGCTCGACCGTTTTGTCTACGATCTGTTGCCGATGCCGAGCTATTTCAGCCATGGCAAATCCGATCCTCGTCTCGAAGTGCGTTTGCGCGATGACAAGGGCGGACTGATCTATGGCCCGGCAAATGTGGCCCAGGCCATGGAGGGGGAGGGCGCCCGGTCGATCCGGCTGCTGGCCCATAGCATGGGATCGGACAAACTCTGGCTGAAGTTGCAGCCCGGGTTCGTGGTCGGACCGGGGGAGCACTTGCTGTTGCGTTTCGAGTTTGAGCCCACGCGGCACTATGACGGCTACCTCATGTTTATTAGCGTCCACGGCTATCGGGAATATATGCTGCCCCAATCCGGGCTGTTACGGGCCTTTGGCACCGGACCCGAACAGTCCCGGGTTCTTTCGCTTTGGAACAGCGGGAGGACCGCGGAGCACTACTATCTGCAGGTCATGCGCGCACCGGGCAACGATATCGAGGCTGGCCAGCCGTTCGCCGAGATGGTGATTTCGCATTTCTACCCTGCCCGTGCGGCCGTGCAGGTTGAATCATTGAGTCCGTGGCGGGCACGCACGCGTTTCGACGCCGAGGGCTGGTTGGAAAGTCCCCGGGTATTTCTGCCGGGTTATACCGCGACCCTGGATGGACGGCGGGTTGCGGCTGGCCGTTCGCCCGACAATTTGCTTCAGGTCCGCGTTCCGGCCGGCGAGCACACGATCGAGTTGCACTACGTCGGGACGCGAAGCTTGCGGCTGGCGGGCTGGACCAGCTTGGCGGCATGGTGCGGGGTGATTGGTTGGGCCTGCAGGAGAAAAACCCAAACACTTCCGGGGAATACGCGCGAAACATGAGCCGGTGCAGCGGGCCGCGCGGTTCTCCGCGCCCGGTGCGACCAGGCCGGATATCTTCATCCGGGTGTTTTTGAATCTTGTCAGCCGGCATTTGCCTAAATTTTACTGCCTGATGCCCTTATCGCGTTCTGTTGCCACCCCGGATCGTGTCTTGGCGAAACCCCGGTGGATCGAGCGCGGTTTGATAGCGCTGTCGGTCATTGCCATCGGGTGGTTTTATCTTTGGACCGTCGCGCCGGAAACCCCCAAGGGGCTCACCAGCCGGGACGATGCCAGCTACTACAATCTGCTCGTGAGAGGGATGCTCAAGGGGCACCTGTCGCTCGATGTTCCGTCGGATCCGTTTTTGGATGCACTGCCCAATCCCTATGATCCGGCAGCTCGCGGCCCTCACGGCATGCACGACGCCTCCTATTACCGGGGGAAATACTACGTCTATTTCGGGGTGACACCGGTCGTGCTGCTCTATCTGCCTTTTCATCTGCTGACGGGCACCTATATCAGCGACCATTGTGCCATCGTGGTCTTTGTGTTCGCCGGGTTTCTGTTCGGGCTGGCGATCGTGCGGTCGGTCATTCGCGATCACTTCCCGCTGACTCCCGCGGGAGTGCGCCTGGCGTGCGTTTGGGCGCTCGGGCTGGCAAACATGGTGCCGCCGCTATTGCGGCGTGCCGCCATGTGGGAGGTGCCGATTTCCTGTGCCTACGCCCTGTTTATGCTGACCCTGTTTTGCGTCTGGCGCGCGATGGCGAAGCAGGGCGCGCTGCGCTGGGCGGTGGCAGGGAGTCTGGCCATGGGACTCTGCATCGGCGCACGGCCGGTCTACCTCGCGGGTGCGGTGGTGTTGCTGGCGCCCCTCGGTCTGGCGGGACTCAATCTGGGCCGAAAGTTTTGGCGGCAAGGCCAATGGTGGCGGCTGGCCACGGCGACCGCGCTGCCGATCATGGTGGTCGGCAGTGGGCTAGCCGTCTACAACCACCTGCGATTTGGCAGTCCGGTCGAATTCGGCCAATCCTACCAGCTCGCGGGTGCCGAGGACAGCAAACTGGTGCACTTCAGCCCAAGTTACCTTCCTTTCAATCTGCGCATCTATCTGTTTTCCCTGCCCGGATTCAGCCCCTATTTCCCCTTTCTCACCGTCATCCATCCGCCGCCAGCGCCGCCCGGGCAGTTCGGCATCGAGGATCCTTACGGGATAGTTCCGGGCATGCCCTGGGTCTTGTTTTCGTTCGGGGCGGCCTGGCTTGCGCTCCGGCGGCGCGACGTCTTGGGAATGTGGTGTGGCGCGACGCTGGCTAGTGTTGTGCTCACCCTGGCCATGATCGGTTGCTTCGGCGGAAACACCGGGCGTTATCAGGTGGATTTCGCGCCGGGGCTGACCCTGCTGGCGGCGGTGGGTGTGGCATGGTTCACCGCCGAACTGGCCGGGTCAGGGTGGAAACTTGGCGCCGTCACGCTGACGGTGGTGTTGGCGGTCTGGTCATCCGGCTTCAATATTCTGCTCAGCTTCCAGCACAACCGGCTGCTCGCCATGAACCACCCGGCGCTCTATGCCCAGCTCGCGTGGACATTCAACCATGTGCCACATTGGGTGGGAAAACTGAAGGGTTATCGGGCTGGCCCAGTGGAGATCGAGTTGATTTTCCCGCAGGACCGTCCCGGGCAGATCGAACCGTTGGTGACCACCGGGCACGAGTTTCTCGCTGATTATATCTTCGTCCACTATCTGGACAACGGTATGATCCGTTTTGGCCTGGAGCACACCAGCCGCGGCACGTGGGTGGGCGCGCCGGTCAAGATTGATCCTGCGGCCGAGCACAAACTGATCGTCCAGATGGGATCGCTTTATCCGCCGCGGGCCCATCCGGCTTACGATGGCCTGTCGGCCGAGGAGACCGAGGCACGCACCCAGACCCTCAAGGTTCTGCTCGATGGGCGGACCGTGCTGCACGCGACGGTCCAGTGCTATGATTCCAGCGAGCTGCAACCCTCCATCGGAACCAGCGGGCCGTATCGGCCCGGTTTCAAGCACGACTTTTCCGGGAGGATATTGGGGTGGAGGCGATTGCCGTCGTTGCCGTCCGATTTCACCCTCGGCCAGACGGGGAAATTGCATTTGCTGATCAGGCTTCCCGCTTTCAGCCGACCGCACAACGAACCGCTGCTCAGTTCCGGCGTGGCCGGGGAGGGCGATTTGATCTACATTCGTTATGTGGATGCGAACCATTTTCAGCTCGGGCACGACCGCTGGGGTTATGGCGGCACGCAGAGTCCGGTGATCGAATACAACCCGAATGAGGCGCTGGATCTGGACATCTCCTGCCCGCCGCTGCTGAAGGATGGCGGCGAGGCGAAGCTCGTCGTCCTGCTGAACAGCCAGCCCATTCTCGATTGCAGCGAGGCGTTCCACCCCAGCAAACCGACGCAGATAGCGATTGGAAGAAACCAGATCGGAGCCAGCACGGCCGAATCCGAGTTCACCGGCACCATCGAGCTACAGGAGCGTTTGACGAAATGATCCCGGTGCGCCAGTGGAATTCGATTTCGGCGTTCGGGCCTGGCCGTCGTGGTTCCGGTTCGCGCGGCCACCGCGATTCATTCCCCCCATGTTGAAATCCGAGTCAGCCCGGAAGATCCTGCGCTTTGGTTTGGTCGGCCTGACCGTGATGGTCTTTTTCATGGCGCTGAACTGGCTATTCGGGCACATTGCCGGGCCGAGCCTGGCCTTTCTCGCGGCGTATCCCCCGGCGCTGGGGTTGCACTATTTTCTGAGCAAGCGCTGGACGTTTAACGATACGACCCGCACCGACCGGCGCAAAGTCGCAAGCTACCTGTTCATGGTCGGGGTGACGTTTGTGATTCAATGGCTGGCCTTCGCCGCGGTGCGGCGGGCGTTCGCCTGGCCGCCCTGGTGTGCGGCGGGCGTGGCGAACCTCGTGCAGATGTCGGCGAGTTTTCTGCTGATGCAATATCACGTGTTCGGGGCGCGGGCCGCGGCGCGGATCCCGGCCGGGCCGGTCGCGGGAGGGAAGGAGCGGGCGCAAAGGGGACTGGCGCTGGCCATCGCGATCGGGGTAATGGCCTTCTATTTCTGGACCGTGAAAAGCACACGGGCCGACTGGCATTTTGGCGGACAGAAGGACGATTATTACAACCTCCTCGTCGACGGTTTTCAAGACGGGCATCTCTACATGAAGGTGGCGGTGGATCCGGCGTTGCTGGCTCTGCCGCAGGACCGGAGGCCGGGCAATGCTCCATTTCTATTGGATGCCAGCCTCTACGGGGGACATTACTATCTCTATTTTGGCGTGGCACCGGCGGTGACGCTCTACTGGCCGGTGGCGGCCTTGACCGGCCAGGACATGCCGCAGGCGATGGCCGCGCTGGTCTTCGCCGGACTGGCTCTTGGCTTCAGCTTTGCCTGGTGGTGCGAGATGCGGCGAATAGTGCTGCCGCGGCTGGGCCCGAAATGGGATTGGCTGGCGGTGGTGGCGCTGGGTTTCTGCACCGTGGCCCCCTCCGCCCTCCGTCGTCCGCTATTCTACGAAGTGGCGACCCTATCCGGTTGGGCCCATGGCGCCCTGATGTTGTGGGCGCTGGTGCGGGCCGGGCGAAGCGAACGACGGGCAGGAGTATGGCTCCTGATCGCGGGAATTGCCTGCGGACTCGCGGTCGGCTCGCGCGCCAACCTGGCCCCGGCGGGGTTGCTGGCGCTGGTCACGGGCGCAGTCCTGACAGGACGGAAATTCGGACCGACGTCCGCCGTGCGCTGGCGCGGCATCGGGATCGCCTTCGTGCTGGCGGGAAGTGGAGCCGGGGTAATCGGGGCCGGGCTCGCAGCCTACAATTATCTGCGCTTCGGGAGCGTCGTGGAGTTTGGTCATGCCCATCAACTGGGTCTCAACCCGCAGCAAATGTTCCGCCTGACCAATCTGGCGCACAATCTCCGCTTGTATTACGCGCAGCCGCCGCAGCTCAACGCCTACTTTCCCTATGTCCTGCCCCCAAGCGAAGGGCCCAAACCCGTGGACTACCTCGGTCGTGAGAGCGTGCACGGCGAATGGATCTGGGTATTGGTTTTGCTGGCCGCGCTGCCGTTGGCGTGGCGCGCCGGGCGGCGGCCAGCGGACGGGGCATCATGGAGAATACTGATGCCCATGGCCATCTGGTTCGGGGGGAATGTGCTCATCACCGGATCCACTGGTGTGCGGGCAAATCGCTACATGCTGGATTTCCATCCGGCCCTCGTGGCCCTCACCTTCCTTGGCATCGGCCTGGCGGTGGACGGCGTGTCCGGCTGGCGACGCTGGGCGGCCCGGGGCCTGGCGACGTCGGTGGTGGTTGCCGCACTCTTCAATGTGCTGGCGAGCCTGCAGGTGCACGGTTTTTTTGAGCATACGGATCCTGAAGGCTTTCGCCGGTTGGCCCGGCCGGCGGACAATACCCTGTTTCGTGCGGCGCCCGGATTGTTTCGCACTTTGGGTGATCGCGAGACCGAGCTGCGTTGGCCGTCGCGCGGAAATGTCGGGCGCTTCCCCCTGGTGTCGGCGGGTCAAATCGGATTTGACGACCGGGTGTGGGTGGAAACGGATGGTCAGTCGCAGGCGCGTCTCAGCTACCAGCACGCGGAATTTGGCACGGCCGAGGGTTCGTGGTTTGCGTTCGAACCGGATCACACGTCGCGAATCCGGGTTTCCGGCGGATTCCTGCTGCCCCCGGTTGAGCATCCATGGTATGGCGTGCGAACCGGCGAATTACGCGCGGCACTCAAGCGCCGGGTCCGGGTGTGGGTGGACGATCAGATCCGTTTCGACCGCGACGTGCCGAGCTTTGACTCCGCCCCCTGGCTGGTCCGTTGGGGCAGCGGGCAGTTGGGTGATGCAGTCCGCCGTCATCCCGGCGTGCTCTCGCCGGTGCGGCGACGGGAGATCGATGAGGCATGGGCGGCGGGCTTGGGAACGCGGCGCGGCATGGTCCGGCTGCGGCTGCGGCTGCCCGCCGATCGCTACGGATCGGCCGAACCCCTCGTGCAAACGGGAACGCTGCCGGGTTGCGATGTCTTGATGGTATGGTTTACGCGACCCGGTTACGTGCGGTTGCTGCACGATTGTTTCGGGGCGGGCGGAGATTCTTCGCCGGAATTTGCGGTCGACTACGGTCAATGGCAAGCGGTCGAGGTGGAAATGCCCATGAGCAATGATGGCTTGGCGTGGAATCAGCGCGACGTGCTCGATAATTCCCCGGTGGAGCATCTCTCCGTGCGGTGGAACGGGCAGAAGGTGTTTACCTCCGCGCTCACCATGCATCCGGCCGGAATGCAGAATCTGGTGCTCGGGGCGAATCTGGTAGGAGCCTCCTCGGGCAGGATGTCTTATGCCGGGGAAATCCAACCGGCGCCCTTTCTGGAACCGTTGCGGCCGGTTCAGGCCGGCACCCTGGAGCCTCGAATTGCGCCGGACCAGGATTTCATCGGGGTGCAGGGAGTCCTGGCCTGGTGGCAGCGGGCGGATCGACGGCGGGCGGCGGTCGTCTGGCGACGCGCCGCGATCGCTGCGCCGGTGCAGCTGGGCTGGCTGGACGAGGGGCACGTCACATGGGCCGCCCGCCCGCTGGGCCATGCGGCCGGCATGCTCCGCCTCGAGTTGCCGGAGCTGCCGGATCGGCGGGCGGAGCAGGCGCTATTTTCCCGCGGCCGGGGGCGAGGATTGGTGGAGCTGAGCCAGGACGGGGAAAAGATTTTTGCGCTGCCGACCGATTTCTTTGCCGATGGCCCGGTGAGCGGCTGGGCGCTGGCGGGCCGGCGCTGGACGGGAAGTGCATTGGCTGCGGCCGGATCGGCCGATGACCCGCCAAGGCCGGAGCGACCGGCGTCGCTGCCCGGTCGGATCGAGGTGCGCTTTGCCCTGCCGAAGGACGGGCTGAAGCAGAGCGTTCCGCTGCTGAGCGCCGGCAAGGCGGGGGCGGCAGATTCGCTGTTCCTCCGCCCGAACGGTGACGGGCGTTACATCATCGGGCTTGACCATTGGGGCGTGGACGCGACCGAAGGCGCGCCGGTCGCGATCGCACCCGGGGAAGTGATTTCACTGATCATTGAGATGGGATCCCTTTTCCCGGCCGGGGAATTTCCGGCCGATCGGACCCGGGTGAGTTTGGATGGCATCATCGCACTAGAGGCCCGCGTTCCGCTCTACTTCGTCAAGCCGGAGGAAATCGAAATCGGCCGCAACTCAATCGGACTGTCGACCAGCGGGCCGCAATTTGTCGGCGAAATCTATTCGGTGCACACCCAGGTCCGGGGATCGCGTTAGGAGGGGCGCGGTCTGGATCCGGCGGGCGGGTCAGAATTTCTGGCCGCGTTCCTCGGGGACAATCCGGCGGAGAGTGTAGATATCGGAGGCGGCGAGCGCGGCGGCGTGCCGGTCGAGCGTGGGCCACGGGTCCCACGGAGCGGCGAGGAGCCGGCCGGTGATGCCATCGGATTTTTCCGAGAGCAGGAAGTCGACCAGCCCGAGGGCACGGTCGAGCGGGGCGCCGCCGGCGGCCTTTTGTTTCACGGCGGTGTCGTATTCGGCCTGGCCGGCCACCCGGGGGCCGAGGGCGATGACCTCGTCGGTCAGGCGCGTGTTGATCGCGCCGGGCGCGACGGCGTTGATGTCGAGCGGCTGGCCGTGCGCTTCCGCGGCGATGGTCTCGACGAGGCGCACGACGCCGGTCTTGGCGGCGGCATAGGCGGAGAAATTGGCGCGGGCCTTGGTGGCGCCGCCGCCGGAAAAGCAGACGATCTTGGCGCGGCGGGGGGCGCGGGCGAGCGAGGGATGAAAGGCGCGGATCGCGAAGTAGGTGCCGTCGAGATTGGCGCGGACGGTGGCGCTCCACTTGAGCGGATCGGCGGTGAGGGCGGGACCGATTTCACCTTGCAGGCCGGCGCAGGTGACGAGGCCGTCCACCCGCGGCCAGGCGGCGGCGACCTCGGCGGCGGCGCGCTCGACCTGCGGCCACGCGGCGACATCGCAGCAGGTGGAATGGAAGCCGGGCTGCCGGGCGGCAAAGGCCGACTGGTCGGAGCGGGCGAGACCCCAGACCTGATGACCGTGAGCGAGCAGGTGCGCGGCGAGGGCCCGGCCGATGCCGGAGCTGGAGCCGGTGATGAGGGCGCGTTTGCCTTTGAGCTGGAGGTCCATGGTACTCAGCTAATCGCTGGCTTTTGGCCCGGCCTACTCGCGGGGGGAACCATAAGGCTGTTCTGCGCGGCCCATTCAGTCCGGACTTGCCGCTCGGCAATCAGCCATTCGCCATCGACTCTGCGGAAAGTGTCCCGATAGACGCCCGAATGGTCGGGCCCGGCGTCGGTAATCACATGCCAATAGGTGCGCGCCTGTGCGCTGTCCGGGCCGGTAATCTCGATCTTGCAGGTTGCAAGATTGTGGCGGGCGAAGGTCAGCGCAACCGGGCCGCTCTGGCCCATACCCTTGCCCGGCGCGCGCTTCTCGGTCTGCCACGCGAATATCTCGGCCCGGCTCGCGAGATTCAGGCCCAGGCCTTCGCCCGCGGCCCCGGTCTTGAGAATTCCGTCCTCAGTGAAGCAGGCGGCATATTCCTCTGCGCGCAAGCTGTCGCCAGCCTGCGCACACTTCGCCATCAGCGCCCGGATCGCTTCGCGGGCAAGCAGTTCGTCGAGGGTCATATCGTCAGCCCGGCATCGACATTGATCGCCTGCCCGGTGATCGTGCGCGCCTGATCGGAGGCGAGGAACAGCGCCATACTGGCGATGTCCTCCGGCGTGGAGATGGTCTTGAGCACGGCATTATTCGCCGAGATCGCCCGCGCCTCCTCCACCGGGATGCCGCGTTCGCCGGCAATGCGCTTGTGGTAGTTTTGCAGCAGCTCGGTGTCGATCGAGCCGGGGACCAGGCAATTGGCGCGAATGCCGAATTCGCCCACTTCCTTGGCGATGGTCTTGGTCAGCACGATCAGCGCGGCTTTTGCTGCCGAATAGTGGCTCTTGCGGATCATCCCGCCCCAGCCAGCGCCCGATGAGAAGGTGACGATTGCGCCCTTCTTGCGTTCCAGCATCGAGCGGTTGAGCACTTCGCGGCTGCACAGCATCGCCGCCATGCAATCGACCTTGTAGGTATCAATCATGTTGTCAACGGTCTGTTCCCAGATCCACAGGTCCTTGCCGGGCTGGGCGGCGTTGCTCATCATCACATCGACCTGGCCCCATTTGTCCATCGCCGCGCCGACCATGCGGGCGACGTCGTCCTCGTTGGTCACATCGGCCTTCATGCCAATGGCCTGATCACCGATGGAATGGGCGACTTCTTCGCACAGATCGCCCTTGCGCGCGGCGAGCACCAGCTTGGCGCCCTCCGCCGCCATCATCCGCGCCATGACCGGGCCAAGGCCGGTGCTGGCCCCGGTGATGATTGCGATCTTGCCTTCAAAACGGTTCATATTGCCATGATCCTCTTCATAACTTCGTGGCTCTCATCGGAGCCATCGATCGTCCGGTTGAATTTTTCCGCCACCCGCCAGCCTTGCGGAGTGCGCACCAGAGTCCAGTGGTTGATCGCCGCGCGCCAGACGAACCAGCGATCACCCTCGCGCTTGATGACCAGCGAATAGCCGACTGCATCCGCCGCATCGCCCTTGACCGTGATCTTGGGCGTCGCCGACATATGTGCGGAGCCGATCTTGGTCAGCTCGATATGGCCCTGCTGGCGCCAGACATTGCCGAGCGGCTCGGGGGCCTCCAGCCGTGTCGTCCCGCCGCCGGGGAGGCCATAGTTGTAGCCGCCGCCGGGCACCCACTGCGCTTTCACTTCCTCCACCGAGCAACTGTCGGCAAGCGGACCATAGCTCATCAGCAGGTTGAGAATTTCGAGGTGATCCTCGGCCTTCTGCAGCCGCGCTTCGAGTGCTGCCAGTC
>JAYVZM010000253.1:0-11012 GCA_043783345.1 Verrucomicrobiota bacterium | reverse complement strand
ACAACGGCGCGAAACTTTCCGCGCCGTTGTGGAAGTGAAGCCCGGGATCGAACTTAGTTCCAGTAACCCTCGTAGAACCGATAACTGCCGTCGCTGGTGTGCTCCCATCGCGGAGAGACCCAGGTGGCGTTGGAATTCGGCGGCAGCTCCCAATGGCCTGCCATCCACTCATAGCGATTGTTGCGCCAGGTCCAGTAACCGGCGATCCACTTGTGATCCGAGGAGGGCTGCGCCAGCACGACTTCCTGCTGCAGCGTGGGCGGCGCCTGCATGACGATGATGGTGCCATTGGCGGTCTGGGCCGTGCCGGACACCACCAGCTGGGTGGGCTGCTGCTGCGCCACCACGATCTGGGTGGTCGGCGGCGGCGGCGGCGGGGCCGAGACCACGTGGGAGTCGGGAGAGGAGCCACAGCCTGCAAGCAGGACGATGCCTCCGGAAACTACGGATAACCCGGCGATCCGGCGGATCACGCGAGTTGCTTTGGAATTCAAAGGTTTCATCCCACTGGGACCGGGATTGTCCGGCCAAGGTTGCGAGGAAAGCCTTGCGCCTCGAAATAATTTTCGCCGATTTCGGGCACCCAGGCTGCTTCTGACTGTCCTCCGGCCCCGCGCCGGTTCCGCCCGCAGAGAACGGCGCGGAGGATTCCGCGCCGTGACGACTCGATTGATCGGGCGGCGATACCTAGTTCCAGTAACCCTCGTAGAACCGATAGCTGCCATCGGACAGGCGTTCCCAGCGCGGGGCGACCCAGACCGCACCGGAGCTGGGCGGAACTTCCCAATGCCCCGACACCCACTCATAGCGGTTGTCGCGCCAAGTCCAGTAACCGGCGATCCATTTGTGCTCCGAGCTGGGCTGGGCCGGCATCATTTCCTGTTGGACCGCCGGCGGAGCCTGGGTGACGATGATCGTGCCCGGTTGGGCGGCCGGCGCCACCGCCACCGCTTGAGCGGGCTGGGTGACCACGACTTGGGGGGCGGGGGGCGGGGGCGCGGAGACAACATGGGATTCCGGCTCGGAGGAACATCCCGCCAGAAGGGCGAGAGCGCCCAAAACGACGGGGAAAAGCGAGACGGGTTGTTTCGCGGCGAGCACCTGGGCATGGGTTGATTTTGAGGTTTCCATGATTTCATAGAGGCGACCCGCGTGGGAAAAGTTTCCCGGAATCATTCCCCAAAGGCGGGATTTTTTCCTTTTGCGGGCATCAGGCGGATTCCGGTGCGTCTACGCGCTCCGCCCCCGCTCCTGCCCGGTCATTTCAGGCTTCTGCCGCCGCCTTCCTCCGTGTAGTTCGTGAGGGCAAATCATCCCTTCATGCAACGCACTCTCGTCAAAGATGCCCTCAATGCCACCGCCCCGAGCGATGCCCTGCTGCTGCAGGGCTGGGTCCGCACCCGCCGCGACGCCAAGGCCTTCTCCTTCATCGAACTCAACGACGGCTCCTGCCTCAAGGGCCTCCAGGTCATCGTCGATGCCACCCTGCCCGACTACGCCAATGTCGCCCGGGCCGGCACCGGCGCGTCCGTCGAAGTGCATGGCCAGCTCGTCGCGTCCAAGGGCGCGGGCCAGAAATGGGAGGTTGTCGCGCAGCGATTCACCGTGCTCGGCGAGGCCGACGCCACCTACCCGCTCCAGAAAAAAGGCCACACGCTGGAGTTCCTCCGCGAGATCGCCCACCTGCGGCCGCGCTCGAATCTCTTCGGCGCCGTCTTTCGCGTGCGCAGCCGGCTCGCCTATGCCATCCACCAGTTTTTCCAGGAGAAAGGCTTCTGCTACGTCCACACGCCCATCATCACCGCCAGCGACGCCGAGGGCGCGGGCGACATGTTCCGCGTCACCACCCTCGACCTCGCCAGCCCGCCCAAGACCGGGCAGGGCGACATCGACCATGCCAAGGATTTCTTCGGCAAGAAAACCTTCCTCACCGTCAGCGGCCAGCTGGAAGCGGAGATCTTCGCCACCGCACTGAGCAACGTCTACACCTTCGGGCCGACCTTCCGCGCCGAGAACTCCCACACCTCGCGCCATGCCTCCGAGTTCTGGATGATCGAGCCCGAGGTGGCGTTCTGCGACCTGACGGGCAACATGGGCCTCGCCGAGGAGTTCGTGAAATACCTCATCCGCGACGCCCGGGCGCATTGCGCCGCCGACCTCGAGTTCTTTTCCAAGTTCGTCGACAAGGAGCTGCTCGCGCGCCTCGACTTCGTGCTCGAACGCCCGTTCCAACGCTGCAGCTACACCGAGGCCGTCGATATCCTCAATAAGAGCGGCAAGACTTGGGAACATCCCGTGGCGTGGGGCGACAACCTCCAGTCGGAGCACGAGCGCTACCTAACGGAGGAGCATTTCAAGTGTCCGGTCACCGTCTACAACTATCCGCGCGCGATCAAGGCGTTCTACATGCGCGTGACCGACGGCTGCGCTCCGGACCGCCAGACCGTCGCCGCGATGGACCTCTTGGTGCCCGGCATCGGGGAGATCATCGGCGGCAGCCAGCGCGAGGAGCGGATGGACCAGCTCAAGGCCGGCATGGCGCTGCACCACCTCGACGAGAAAAACTACTGGTGGTATCTCGACCTGCGCCGCTACGGCACGGTGCCGCACGCGGGCTTTGGGCTCGGCTTCGAGCGCATGCTCATGTTCGTGACGGGGGTGGCGAACATCCGCGACGTCATCCCGTTCGCGCGCACGCCCGGCTCTGCCGAGTTCTGACCGGAAACTACTGCGGGCGCAGCAGCACCGTCAGGTCCACCTTGGTGGCGCGATGCGCCGGCACCCAGCACGCGGGCACGGCCACGAGCAGCATCAGCCCGCCGACGATGGCGTAGGTGAGCGGGTCGGTGGTTTTGGTTTGGTATAACAGTGATTCCATCGAGCGGGACAGCGCCCACGCCAGGGCGAGACCCAGAACCACGCCGGTCGCGGCCAGCGCCAGCCCGCGGCCCAACACGAGCCGGTGGATCGCCCAGGGCGTCGCGCCGAGCGCGAAGCGGATGCCGAACTCGCTGCGGCGCTGCGCCACGGTGTAGGCCATCATGGTGAACAGGCCCATGATCGCGAGCAGCAGCGCCAGCGCGGACATCACCTCCAGCACCGCGAGCAGGAACTGCTCGGTGCCGACCTCCTGCTTGAGCTGCCGGTCGAGCGCCGTGACACCCATCACTGCAAACTTCGGATCGATCTCGTAAACCGCGCGCCGGATCTCGTTGTTGAATTTCTCGCCGGGCGCGCCGGCCGTGCGCAACAGCACGCTGAAGCTGCTGCCGCCGCCCGGCTGCCAATAGGGATAGTAGTAACGCGGCTTCGCCTCGAGCCGTGTCGAGCGCATATCGCCGACCACGCCGATGATCTCCCAGAGGGTTTTCTCGTCCATCTGGAGCTGCTCACCCACGGGATTGCGGCCGGCGAAATAGGTCCGCGCCATCGTCTCGTTGATCACCACGCCCGGCGCATCACCCTGGTGCAGGGTGGCCAGCGACCGGCCGGCGCGCAGCGGCACGCCCATCGCCTCGAGAAAATCCGCTGCGCCCGGGTGGCCCTGCGCCTCGATCTCCACATTGTCGGAGCGGCCTGCGATTTTCAGTTTCTGCGGATTGTAGGAACTCGGTATGATAATCGTCGTCAGGCTCGCGGCGAGCATGCCTGGCTCGCGGCCGAGGCGCGCCGCGATCTGCTTGTAATGCTCGAGTCGCACCGCGAACGGAATATTTTCCTCGCGCGACAACTGGAGATAGACGGCGTAGCGGTGCACCGGATCGAACCCCGGGTTCACCTGCTGGAGCTGGGTGAAGGTCCGCACCATCAGGCCCGCGCCGGTGAGCAGGGCCACCGCCAGTGCAGCCTCGAGCACGACCAGCGCGCCGCGCATCGCGCGCAGCCGCCGGCTCTCGCCCATCGCCGCTCCGCCCTCCTTCACCGCGTCGTTCACGTTCAGGTGCGCCGCGCGCCACGCCGGACCCGACGCGATGATCACCCCGGTGAACAGCCCCAGCCCGGCGAGGAACCCGATGGCCGCCCAGCTCAGCTTCAGCGTGCGGCTCCACGCATCATCCCCGCCCGGCGCCATCGCGAGCAGCGCCGGCAGCAGCCATTTCGCCACCAACATGCCGAGCAGGATGGATGCCAGCGCCAGCACGACGCCCTCCAGCAGCAACGGCCGGGCGATGTCCCAGCCTCGACCGCCGAGCGCCAGCTTTATGCCGGTCTCGCGGCGGCGGCCGAGCGTGCGCACGAGCATCAGGTTGCCGGCGTTGACGCAGGCAATGGCATAGAGAAAGCCGACGGCGCCGATCCCGGTCCATTGCATCAGCCGGTAGCGGCGGAAGCCCGCGTTCTCGGGCGGCGTGTCGATCGGGCTGACAAAGGCCTCGAACTTCGCCACGAATGATTCATTCGGCCGGCCGGCCTCGGGATGCATGGTCCGCAGCTCGGCCGTGGCCTGCACCGGCGTGCTGCCCGGCTTCAGCCGGGCGATCGTCGACATTCCGTTCCACTGGTTCTCGTTCGTCACCGCCGCCGGCACCACGTAAGGCACGAACAGCCGCCCAAACGGAAAGGCCAGCGGCACGCGAAAATCCTCGCCGAGCACCCCGACCACCCGGTAGGGCCGCCCGTTCAGCATCAATTCGCGATTGAGCACGTTCGGGTCGGACGCCAGCCGGTTGCGCCAGAACCAATCCGTAAGGATGACGGCGGTCTCCGATCCGGCCTTGCCTTCCTCCGGCACGAAGCCCCGGCCCATCGCCGGCGTCACGCCGAGCAGCGAGAAGAAATTGACCGTCACGCGGGCGACAGCGATGCCCTCGGGCTCGTCATTGAGCAACAGGTTCATCGGGTCCTGACTGCAGCTCGCCACGCCCGTGAACGAGGTCGCGTCCCGGTAGGAGACAAAGCGCAGCAGGAAAGGCGGCGTCGGCTGCGGCTGCTCGCAGTTGCGGAGCTCGACGCGGACGAGTTCCTCCGGCCTCGCATACGGCATCGCGGGAAACAGGCTGCCCGCCACCGAACTGTAGGCCGCCGCCGCCGCGCCGATCCCCAGCGCGAGCGTGAACACCACGACGAGCGCATAACCGGGCGAGCGGGCCAGGGAGCGCAGGACGGACTTCAATTCGGTCAGCATGCCGGCGGGGTGAAGGGACTCAGGTCCGACACGTAACCGGCCCGCCGGTGGCGTGGCGATGCGAATATGACCGGATGGAAACCCGTCATTTCTCCGCAGGCGCCGCCAGCGGCACGGCGGCCACGAACACCGCCCCGCCGCCGGAGGCCGCCTCGCACCACACGCGCCCGTTCATGACGGACATCAACTCGCGGGCGATGGCCAGGCCGAGTCCCGTGGATCTCTCCCCGGCCGTGGGCCGGGCGGTCCCGCGCGCATACTTGGTGAAGATCCGCTCCCGTTCGCTCACGGGGACCCCCGGCCCCTGGTCCCTGATCTCGAGCCGGGCATGGTTGTTCCAGACGATCGAGCTCACGGTGATGCAGCTGTCCGGCGGCGAAAATTTCAGCGCATTGGTCAGAAGGTTGTCGAACACCTCGCGCAGCGCGCCCGCGTCGGCCCGGACCGGCGGCACCGGACCCAGGCCGGCGGCCACGAAGGTGATGCGCTTGCGCTGGGCGACCGGCTCCAGCGTCAGCAGGGTTTCCCGCAGCACCGGCAGCAGCTCAATGGTTCGGAATTCGAACTGCCGCCGTCCTTCCTCCAGTTCGTGCACCTCCAACAGATCGTCGATCAACCGGGTCATCTGCCTGGCGGACAAAATCATCAGCTCCGTCTGCCGCCGCTGTTCGCCCGCCAGACCATCCCGCAGCACGCTGGCTCCGAGCGTGACGGCCGTGAGCGGACTGCGCAGATCGTGGGCCGCCATGCGCATCAGCTCGTCTTTCTCCTCGTGGCGGGCCTGCAGCTCCGTGTTCGCCAGGTTGAGCCGGTTGTTGGCCGACTCCAGCGCCTCCTGCACCACCTTGCGCCGCGCCAGCTCGACCCGGATGGTCCGGGAGTGCCAGAGCAGGAAACCCATCACGACGCCGAGCACCGCCAGCGACGCGACGGCCGTCTTCCACACGAGGTCCCAGCGGATGACCTTGGCGTAATCCACCCGGATCCACTTGTGGTCGAGCGTCTGCATGTCGGCGCGCGTCAGCGAAGCGATGCCCTTGTCGAGGATGCCGATCAACACCGGCCAGTCCTGCCGCACGGCATAACACAGCTCGAATCGCCGGGCCATGATGCCGGCGATCTTCAGGTTCGTGAATCCCCGGGTCTTGATGATGAAACTGGCGTTGGCGAGATTGGTGACCACGGCGTCCGCCGACCCCTCGCTCACCAGCTCGAACGCCTGCCCCATGTTCTCCGTATAGCGCAACCTGACCTCGGGATATTCCCGGGCCAGTTCGCTCATGGTCACATAGTCGCGCGGACCGGCGACCGTCCGGCCGATGAGATCGTATTCGGACCAGAGAAAGGCGGTGTTGTTGCGGGTGATGATCCCCACGGGAAATTCCAGGTAGGGCGACGTGAAGTGAAACGACCGTTCGCGCTCCGGCGTGCGGGCCGTGCCGACCAGCAAGTCGATTTCGCCCCGGAGGGCCCGGTCGTAGGCCTGGCTCCAGCCGGCACTCGGCACGACCTCGAACTTCCGGCCCAGCCGTTGGGAGAGCAGGGCGAGCACGTCGGCATCGATGCCCGTGAACTCCCCCTGGCTGCCCTTGTAACTAAAGGGCGGCCAGGCCGGGTCGTAGCCCACCCGGATCCGCGGCTGCTGCTCAAGCCAAGCCTGTTCCTCGCATGATGGCTGGGACGAGTCGGCTCACAAGCGCTAACCCCGCCGGAAAACGCGATTCATCCGGGCCCGCCCGGGCCAGACCGGGGTCGCGCCCCGGTCAGAAACATTGCCACGCAGCGACAAATCCTCAGTCTGGCGGCTGTTATGCCCGACTCGCCCCCCAGCCCCAGCCCCAGCCCCAGCCCCAGCCCCAGCCCCGGCGCCGGCCTCAAAACTGTCCTGCTCATCGACGACGACGTCCGGCTGCGACCTCTGCTGGTCGAAGGCCTTGAAGCCCACGGCTACCACACCCTGAGCGCGCCCAACTCCGAGTTGGGCGGCGAGCTCGCCCGCGCCCACCTGCCCGACGTCATCGTTTGCGACATCGACATGCCCGGCGTGGACGGCCGGGGTTTCCTCAAGCAACTCCGCCTCGATCCCAAGCTGGCCGACCGGCAGTTCATCCTGATCACCGGCGATCCGGCCTACGCCAATCCCGGTGCGGGCATGGAAATCGGCGCCGACGATTTCCTGCTCAAGCCCTTTTCCATCGGCGACCTCACCCACGCCGTGGCCGCCCGCCTCCACCGCGCGGAGATCAGCCGCCATCTCGAAAACCGCGTCATCGAGCAGCTCCGCGCCGGCCTGCACGGCACGCTGCCGCCCGAGTTCTTCACGCCGCTCGCCAGCGTCTTCGGCCTCACCGGGGTGCTCGCGGAGAAACTCGACCATCTCGGCAAGGACGAGATCCGCTCCATCCTGCACGACATCCTCACGTCGACCCGCCAGCTGCACCGCACACTGAGGAATTACCTGCATATCATCGAACTCGATGCACCCAACCGCCCCCCGCCGAACTGGCTGGAGGCCCATCAGGTCGCGGAAGCCTTCACCGCCGGCGTCAACGCCGCCGCCGAACGCCACAAGCGGCAGGCCGACCTCACCCTTGAGCTGACCGGCGTGCGCCTGCACTGCAGCGTGGCCGAGTTCACCGCGCTGGCCGAGGAACTGGTGGACAACGCGCTCAATTTTTCCCGCAAAGATTCCCCGGTCCATGTGCGGTTCTAGCCCGAGGGGTCCAGGCTCCACCTCACAGTGAAGGACGAGGGCCGGGGCATGACCCCGCAGCAGCTCCAGCAGCTCGGGCTCGGTCCGCAACACGAGCGCAAGAAAATCGAACAAGCCGGACCCGGGCTCGGCCTGGCCCTGGCGCGCCGGATCGTGTATCGGCTCAACGGCCGGCTGACCATCGACAGCGAGCCCGGCCGCGGCACCACCGTGGACGTCACGCTGCCGATCTGAGCCGTTCCCACGGCGGGGTCGCCGTGGCTCCAGGGAAGCTGGAGCGAGGGCGCCCTCGCCCGCGAATGCCCGGCGGCGGGCTTCAGGAAGTCGATCCCCCCGGGTTTCAGGTGGTCGTAATACAGCGAGTGGGAGTGAAGCATGGAGGTAAGCCCAAGCTAATCCCCGGCGCGGCCCGCGCAAGCGCCCGCCCGCCCCACCATACGCCAAAAGACGGAAATCGGCTCCGCCGCCGGCCGGCGGGCCGCTCGGCCATTGCGCCCGGCGCATTCCTCCCTTTCTCTTACTGTGAATGGCCGCAGCCCACCCACGCCCACCCGCCTGCCCCCTCCGCATCCTCACGGCCGTGCCCGTTTGTGACGGACACGACAGCGCGGTCACCACCATCAACATCGAACTCGCCCGCCACGGCATCGAGGTCATCTACCTCGGCTACCACCAGTCGGCCTCGGCCATCGTGCGCGCCGCCCTCCAGGAGGACGTCAACGTCGTCGGCCTCAGTTCCTACAACGGCGGACACATCGTCTTTTTCAAGGAAGTCATCGACCAGTTGAAGAAGAAGGGCAGCGGCGACATCCCGGTCTTCGGCGGCGGCGGCGGCACGATCACGCATGCCGACGAACGCGTCATGCAACGCCAGGGCGCCGACCGCATCTTTTTCGCCGGCACCCCGCTCGACGACATCGTGGCGGTCATCAAGCGCGATTACGTCCGCGTCCCGAAGCCCAACGCAAAGTTCAAGGGCGACCGTGCCCTCGCGCGGGCGATCACACTGGCGGAAGCGAACGTCAACCTGGAGGCGCGGCGACCCCGCCGCGCAGATTCCGCGGGCGAGGTCGCCCGCGCTCCACAATCCCTTGCCGCGCCCAAGCGTCGCGCAGGCGGGTTCATCGTCGGCGTCGCCGGTCCCGGCGGCGCGGGCAAATCCACGCTGATCGACGAGCTGACCTCGCGCTTTCTCCGCCGCAATCCCACCGGCCGCATCGCTATCCTCGCCAACGACCCGTCGCATCCCGGCTCCGGCGGCGCCATCCTCGGCGACCGGGTGTCGGCCATCTACTCGCAGGACGACCGCGTGTTCTTCCGCTCCCTCGCGACCCGCGGCAGCCTCACCGGCCTTTCCGCCGCCGCGCCCGCCGCCATCGACATCCTGAAAAAATCCGGCGAGTTCGACCTCATCCTCGTCGAGTCCGTCGGCGTCGGCCAGGAGAGCGACCCGTTTCGCATCTACGGCCGCGGCCCGAAGCTCGTCGATGCGACGCTCTTCGTCCTCGCGCCCCACTACGGTGGCCGCATCCAGCTGCAGAAGATCGCGCTGCTCACCGGCGCCGATCTCGTAGCTCTCAACAAATGCGACCACCCGATGGCGCACACCGCCCGGGCCGAGATCCAGGCCCGGCTCGACCAGAACGGGAAAAACCAAAAACTCCACTCCACCACGGCGGCCAAACATTTTGACCCAGGCGTCGATGCGCTTTTCAACGCGCTGGCCCAACTGGGCGATCTGCCCGTTTCCACCGGCGGCGAGAAAGCCTGCCAGCTGGAGGTTTCCTCATGAGCCAGCTCGGAAAAATCGCCGACTCCGTCGACTCCTACAACGCTCACGTCGCCGCCGAGGTGACCCGCGCCCGCACCGACACCAAATTCGCCGCCGACCTGCGCGAACGCTGGGCGCGCATCCACGAGACCGTGGACTGGACGGTCTCGCCCACCGGCACCCCGCTGCCGCGGCTCGCGCTGCCGCAGACCGACGACCCCGGCGTCATCGCCGAGTATCTGCTCGGCCAGGGCCTGCCCGGCCAGTTCCCCTACGCCAACGCCGCCTACCGCGAGATGTATCTCAACCGCGACGTGAACCCCGGCGAGGAGCCCATGCGCCTGTTCGCCGGCCTCGGGCTCGCCGAGGACACCAACCGGCGGTTCCATTACCTCAGCACGCACCAGAAGAGCCTGCGTCTTTCCACCGCGTTCGACGGTCCGACGCTCTACGGCCTCGACTCCGACCACGAGGGCGTGCTCGGCAAGGTCGGCGAGGGCGGCGTGGCCATCGACACGGTCGAGGACATGACGCGGCTCTTCGCCGGCTTCGACCTCACGCGCAAGGACGCCTCGGTCTCCATGACGATGAACGCCCCCGCCCCGGTCATCCTCGCGATGTTCATCGCAGCCGCGAAGCACCGCTTCGGCCCCGGGTGCGTGGCGAATCTCCGCGGGACCATCCAGGCCGACATGCTCAAGGAAGTGCAGGCGCAGAACGAGGTCATCTTCCCCATCGACGCCTCCCTGCGCTTCCTCTGCGACATGATCGAGTGGTGCGTGCCCAACATGCCCAAATGGTATCCCGTCTCCATCTCCGGCTACCACATCGCCGAAGCCGGGGCCACCCCCGTGCAGCAGGCCGCGTTCACGCTTTCGAACGGCTTCACCTACGCCGGGCTGCTCAAGGCCCGCGGCGCCGACGTCAACGAGTTCGGGCCGCGCCTGTCCTTCTTCCTCGATTGCGGGCTCGACGTGGAATACCTCGTCCTCGGCCGCGTCTGCCGCCGCATCTGGGCCATCGGCATGAAGGAGGTCTTCGGCGCCAACCCCAAGGCGCAGATCCTCAAGCTCCACACGCAGACCTCCGGCCGCTCGCTCATCGCCGCCGAGTTCCAGAACAATCTCACGCGCACGGCGGTCGAGCTGATGCTCTCCTACATGAATTACACCAATTCATGCCACTCGAACTCCGCCGACGAGCCCTTCACCACGCCCACCGAGAAATACGCCACCCTCGCCTCGCACGGCCAGTCGATCATCATGGAGGAGTCCGGCGTGTTCAAACACATGATGAACATGTTCGGCGGCGCACCCGGCCTGCAGATTTTGGAAAAGCAGGTCGAGAAGGCCGTCCTCGAGGTTTTTCGGGAGATGGACACCCTCGGCGGCGTGCTCGCCGC
The DNA here is from genome assembly GCA_043783345.1 of Verrucomicrobiota bacterium. Classification (GTDB taxonomy): domain Bacteria; phylum Verrucomicrobiota; class Verrucomicrobiia; order Opitutales; family Opitutaceae; genus Lacunisphaera. Next base: position 1 of record JAYVZM010000253.1, on the reverse strand, counting down.
G
>JAYVZM010000252.1:0-11013 GCA_043783345.1 Verrucomicrobiota bacterium | reverse complement strand
GGACAACCTCCGGCGGTCATAGACCGCCGCTACAGAAATGGCATCCCGCCCGCGCGGCGCGCCTACCGGCCGGCGATGAAACCGCGGTCGCTCGTGTCGGCGAAGGCGAGGAAGTGCTTGAACTCGTCCGAGCCGCAGAGCTTGTGCTCGCGCAGCCGCTCGAGGGCCTGGGTGCGGTTGTGGCCGGCGCGATAGATGATGCGGAAGGCCTGTTTGATCGCCTCGAGCCGTTCGGGCGTGTAACCGTTGCGCTCGAGCCCCACCTTGTTGATCGAGCGCGCGACGGCGGGATTGCCGTCGGCGATGACGAACGGCGGCACGTCCTGGACGATCTTCGACATGCCGCCGAGCATGGCCTGCGCGCCGATCCGGCAGAACTGGTGGACGCCGGTGCCCCACCCGATGTTGACGTAGTCCTCGACGAGGACGTGGCCGGCGAGGGCGGACTGCGCGCTCATCACGAGGTGGTTGCCGACGACGCAGTCGTGCGCGATGTGGCTGTAGGCGAGCATGACGTTGTCGTGCCCCATGCGGGTGAAATCGGCGTCGTTGGTCGCGCCGTGGACGCTGACGTATTCGCGGAAGACGTTGCGGTCGCCGACGATCAGGCCGGGCTCGCCGCCCTTGAACTTGAGGTCATGCGTCTTGGTGCCGACACAGGCGAAGGGGAAAATCTCGCACTTCTCGCCGATGGTGGTGCGGCCCTCGACGTTGGCGTGATGGTGCAGCACCGTGCCGGCGCCGATGACGGCCTTGTTGCCGACATAGGCATAGGCGCCGATGGCGACGCCCTCGCCCAGTTGCGCCCCGGGTTCGATGATGGCGGTGGGGTGGATCAGCCCGCTCATGGCTCAGTCGACCTCCGTGCTGTCCACGAGGGCGAACATCAGCTCAGCCGAGGAGACTGCCTGGCCGTTGACCGTGCATTCGCCCTCGGCGCACGCGATGGTGCCGCGAATTTTGGTCACCTTGACCTTGATGAGCAACTGGTCGCCCGGGCGGACGGGCTTGCGCCACTTGACCTTGTCGCAGCTCATGAACAGGGCGGTCTTCCCCTCCATGTTGGTGCGGCGGATCATGAGGATGCCGGCCGCCTGGGCCATGGCCTCGACCTGCAGCACGCCGGGCATGACGGGATTGCCGGGAAAATGGCCCTGGAAAAACGGCTCGTTGATCGTGACGTTCTTGATGGCGGTCAGCTCCGTCTCGGACATCTCCACGACGCGGTCGATCATGACGAAGGGATAGCGGTGCGGCAGCGAGTCGAGCACGCGCCGGATGTCGAGGGTGGTTTCGGTGGTGACCTCGGCCTTGGGGGCGGCGGGCTTCGCGGCCTTTTTGCCGCCCTTCTTCCAGGCGGTGTATTTCTCGAAAAGGATCTTCGTCAGCTCGGCGTTGACGGCGTGGCCGGGCCGCGTGGCGACGATGTGCGCCTTGAGCGGCGCGCCGAGCAACAGGATATCGCCGATGATATCGAGGATCTTGTGGCGCACGAACTCGTCGGCGAAGCGCAGCGGTTCCTTCGAGATGATCTTGTCGCCCTTGATGACGATGGCGCAGTCGAGGCTGCCCCCCTTGATCTTGCCCAGCTTGATGAGTTCCTCGATGTCCTCGTAGATGGTGAACGTCCGCGCGGCTGCGACCTGCGCGGCGTAGACCTCGGGGTCGATGACGAGCGAGAGATGCTGGGTGTGGATGCCGCGATCGTCGGCGGAGGTGCAGGTGATCTTGAGGCCATCGTAGGGCAGCGCGATAATCGAGGAATTGCCGCGCGCCACGGAGACCGTTTCGGCGAGCGAGAAGTATTCGCGCTCGGCGTTCTGCTCCACCGGTTCGCCCGACTGGATCAACTGGACGAAGGGCCGCGCGGAGCCGTCCATGATCGGCGGTTCGCTGGCGTCGATGTCGATGATCACGTTGTCGATGCCGCTGCCGTGCAAGGCGCTGAGGACGTGCTCGACGGTGTGCAGCTTGGCGTGGCCGACCTGGATGGTGGTGGCGCGCACGAGGTCCGTGACCTGGTCGATGCGGGGCTTCAGCTCAGGGTGGCCGTGCAGGTCCACGCGCCGGAACACGATGCCGTGGTTCACGGGCGCGGGTTTGAAGGTCATGTGCACGGCGTCTCCAGTGTGCAGGGCGTTGCCCTTGATGGAGACCTCGCGCAAGAGGGTGCGCTGCTTCATGGGTATGTCGCCGCAGTGTCGGAAACCTCTTGGAAATGACAAGCTTGGAGATGGCGTGTCCCGTTGCAGGAGCGGCTTTAGGCCGCGATCCCGAGTTATTATCGCGGCGTAAAGCCGCTCCTACAGCCAGAATAAAGGAGGGCGAGGTTGACATCGCCGAAATCCCCTCGGTAATCCTATCCCCTTACGTAACGAAACCACCTCTATCCGATTCCGTCATGCCCGCAGCCAACGACCTCCGCAAAGGCCAAGTCATCACTTTCAACGGTGAGCCGCACCTCATCATGGAGACCCAGCATCGCACGCCGGGCAACCTCCGCGCCTTCGTCCAGGTGAAGATGCGCAACCTGCGCTATGGCAAGTCGCTCGAACAGCGTTTCAACTCCCCCGATCACGTCGACGTCCTCCCCACCGACCGCCGCACGCTGGAGTTCAGCTACGCCGACCGCGATACCTACTCGTTCATGGACCCGGAGACCTTCGAGACCTTTGAGATCAACGCCGTCATGATCGGCGACTCCAAGAACTACCTTGTGGCCAACGGCAAGGCCGACGTGCTTTTCATCAACGATGTTCCCGTCACCATCGACATTCCCTCCTCCGTCGTCCTCAGGGTCACCGAGAGTTCCGAGGGCATCAAGGGCGACACCGCCAGCAACGTCCAGAAGCCCGCGACCATGGAAACAGGACTGGTGGTTCAGGTGCCGCTTTTCATCAAGGCCGGCGAGCTGATCAAGGTCAGCACCGCCGACGGTTCCTACCTGGGCCGGGCCTGAGCGTATCAGAAGACGGAGAACGGAATACGGAGGCCAGATGCCCCGTTGATTCCCGCTGGAATCCCGGGGCTTGTCCCGAACCCGCGTCTTCCGGCGCAGTTTCAGGCAAGCAGCCCGCGCGGAGGAAATGATCGGGACCATTTTTGCCTTCACACTGATTGGTATTGGCGAAAGCTTCGGTCGCAGGAGAATGGTCAGGTTTCGTGGCCTCTCCCACCCCATGACCAACCCAGTTCCCGAACCGGAGAATACCACGCCCGTAGTGGTCATCGCAAACCTGCACAAGAGCTTCGGTTCGAAATCCGTGCTGACGGACGTGAGCTGGCGGATCCCGCGGAGACAAATCAGCGGCCTGCTCGGCCCGAACGGCGCCGGCAAGACCACGCTCTTCCGCCTGCTGATGGGCATCCTGAAGGCCGACTCCGGCACCTTGCAGATCGACAGCCGCGACTGCTTCGTGGACCGGGTGATGGTCAAGCGCCTCGTCGGCTTTCTGCCCGATGAACCCGTGTTCTACTCCTACCTGAGCGGCCGCGAAATCCTCGAACTGAGCGCCGGCATGCACGACCTCGATCCCACCCAGGCGGTCGGCCGGCTCGCCGGCTTGATCGCCCGGCTCGGGCTGGAGGAGGCCATGGCCCAATATGCCGACGACTACTCCCGCGGGATGAAGAAGAAGCTCGGCCTGCTCCTCGCCCTGTTGCACCAGCCGCCGCTGCTCGTGCTCGACGAACCCACCAACGGCCTCGACGTCGAATCCACCCGGCTGTTCTTCGATCTCATGCGCGAACTGGCGGCCGCCGGCACGACCATCGTTTTCTCCACGCACCTGATGGACCAGGTCGAGCGGCTCTGCAGCCATGCCGCCATCCTCCATCACGGGCGACTCCTGACGGCCGGCTCCCTGAACGATCTCCGGGCGGGCCGCGTGCTGGAGGACGTGTTTGTCGAACTCACCGCCGCACGGTGATGTCCCGCGACTTGGCACCTCCGACCCCGGCCTGGCGAGTGATGCGTCTCCTGTGGGCGTCGGCCCGGAAGCGCGCCGCCGGCCGCTCCCGGCGCCAGAAGGAGATCATGGGCCGCCGGCAAAAGCATTCGGAAGGGTTCGTCTCCTTCTCGCGGATCGTGGCGCTGGTGGCGGTCTGCCTGGTCCACGGGGCGCTGGGCTGGTTCGTCCTCCAATTCGCCCGGAGTGCCGGCGAGGTCGATGTCGAGCGCACCGGCCGGATCGCCATCCCCATCGAGCAGCGGGAACTGCTGCAGGATCTGTTGGCCCGGCAGGACGACCTGATGAGCCGGAAACGAAACCTGGCGGCCCTGGCGCATCCGGGGTATGCGGACCGGCGGAGGGCGAGCGATGCCCAGTGGGAGCGGGACGCGCTGTTGTCGCGGCTGGCCGGCCGCATCAAACCGGCGGGGCGGCGCCAGCAGGCCGCGGCCGCCGACTTCCGGGCCGCCCTGGAACGCCAGCTTTTGCAGCACGGCGTCGCGGGTTTTGTCGTCGTGGACGACGGACTCTCCGGTCAGTTGACGAAATCGCTGCAGACGCCGGTGGCGATCGTGCCGGTGCTGGGCCTCATGTTCTGTGGTTGGCTGGGCATGCTGGTTTGCCAGGGCGAGGGGCTGGAACTCGACGTGCAGCGCCGGCGCCACCCCATGTGGGAGTGGCTGCTCTCCCACCCAATCCATCCGGCGCACGCCTTCTACGCGGAGTTGCTCGCGCCCTTGATGGCCAATCCCGTTTACTTCGCGGCACCGCTCTTCCTCTGGGTGGTTCTCGGACACGTCTTCGGGACGTGGCCCGGACTGCTGGCCGCCCTCCTCGTCGGCCTGCCGGTGGCGACCGTGACCTCCGGCGTGAACAAGGCGATCGAGACCACGGCCCTGCTGCGGTTGGGCGTGCGCTCGCGCGGCGCCCTGCTCGGCCTGCTTTCCTGGTTCGGCTATGTGGCCATGTTGCTGCCGTTTTTCACCTTTCAAATCGACGGCATCAGCCGCTTCCTTGGCCGGCTGGGCGCGTGGCTCAATCCGTGGTTTCCGGCGTGGCCGGTGCGCGCCCTCACCCTAGGCTGGTCCGACACACGCAGCCTCGCCGAGGTGGTCGCCTCGTGGTGGATCGTCGCGGCCGCGCTGGGCGCGCTCGCGCTGTGGACGACGCATCGCGCCACGGCGCGCGGGCTGCAGGCTCCGTCGGACGGCGGCGGGCCCGCGGGGGTCGCGCTGCTGGGCACCCGCAGCCGGTTCGGGATCAATCCGCTGCGCCGCAAGGAACTCCTCTGGCTGCTGCGCGACCGGAGCGCCGTCGTGCAGGTTGTCCTGATTCCGCTGACGATCGCGGCGACCCAGGCGTTCAATTTCCGGAGTCTCTACCATCTGACGACGACCAATTGGACGGCCATTTGTGGACTGGCGATCATCAGTGGCACCTACTTTCTGCTGGTCCTCGGACCGCGGTCGCTCGCATCCGAGGGGCCGGCTCTCTGGCTGGCCCTCACCTGGCCGCACGGGCTCGAGGATTTGCTGAAGGCCAAGGCCCGCCTCTGGGGCCGGGTGGCGAATCTGGTCGTCGGCGGCGTTCTGGCCGTGGCCGGCTTGATGTTCCCCGCCGCGTGGTGGAAGATCGCCCTGGTCGGCTGCGGTTGGCTGTGTTTAGCAGCACCCTCTCGCTCAAGGCGGTGTCGCTGGTCACCGTTCCGTCCTCATCCGGCGAACCCGAGCCGCCCAACCGGGCGCGGCAGTGGATCGCCTTGATCGGCACGCTGGCCTTTGGCACGGGCGTCATCACCCAGAACTGGCACCTGGCGATCATCGGCATCGTGTTTTCCTCGCTCGTGGCGGTGGCGATGTGGCAGGGGCTGCGCGCGCGGCTGCCCTACCTGTTTGATCCGTGGTCCGAGCAGGCGATCCCGGCGCCGAGCCTGCTCCACGCCACCGTCGGCATCGCGCTGCTGGTCGAGTTCATCGGCTTGGTCACCGGCGCCGCCTCCGCTATCGGCGGGCCTTCGTCGTTGTGGCTTGCCCGGGCGCTGAGCTACGGCCTGGGCGGCGCCATCGGTTGCCTGGCCATGCAAAAATTTCTCGCCGAACGCGGGGTGCGCCTGGCCGAGATCGTCCGCTGGGCCGGCCCCGCACCGAGATTCGCCCTGCCCGCGGGGCTGGTGCTCGGCGCCAGCGCGGGCGCCGGACTCGCCGTGCTCGCCACGGGCTATGTGGCCTTGCTCAACTTCGTGCCCGCGGCCCGGGAATCCCTCGTGGAAGCGGCGAAGATTGCCGCCACCTACGAGGGCCAGAAGTTCTGGATCTTCCTCCTGGCGGTGGGCTTCGCGCCGGTCGCCGAGGAGTATTTCTTCCGGGGATTGCTCTTCCGCACGCTCGACCGGGAACTCGGCGACTGGCGCGCACTCGGCCTGAGCGCCGCGTTCTTCGCCATCTTCCATCCGCCTCTCGCCTGGATACCCGTCGCCGGCCTGGGCTTGTTCACCGCCTGGCTTTTCAAATCCACCCGGCACCTGCTCCCCGGCATCGCCTGCCATGTCACCTACAACGCCGGCGTGCTGCTGCTGGCGCAACTCGGCAACTGACCCGTGACCCGCCCGGTCGCGCCGGCCGCCGTCGGGACGGCGCGCTAGAGCTGCATGCTCTTCGGTGTGTATTCCATCAACTCGAGGACGTTGCCGTCGGGATCCTTGGTCCACGCCTGCTTGGAATGATCCATGCCGACCTTGACCGGGCGGTCGATCACCACGCCCCGAGTCGAGATTTTTTTGCAAAACGCCTCCAGCCCGACGACCTCGAAGCAGAAATGGTTGTAGTGCGTGCCGTCGTGCGAGCGGAGTTTCGCTGAATCCCCGCCCCATTGCTTCACCGCGCCGGCCCGGTCAAAAATCTCGATGAATGTCATGTGCCCCGCCTCGAAATAATGGCCGAACACCGTGCCGTCGTCGTGCTTGAGGGAAAACTTGATCGGCAGGCCGAGCCCGTCCCGGTAAAAAGCCGTCATTGCCGGCAACTGGTGGGACATGAAACAGAGATGGGCGAGTTGTTTGATCATCGGGATAGAAAAACCTGCGTTAATTGGTGAGTGCCGCAACGGCTCCTTGGTAGGCCGCCGCCGCTTCCTTGGTGCTGCCAGCCGACGCCGTCAAATCGCGCAGCAGTCCGTCCTTCAAGCCATAAATCCACCCGTGCACCGTGAGGTCCTGGCCGCGGGCCCAGGCGTCCTGCACGATGGTCGTCGAGCACACGTTGGCCACCTGCTCGATGACGTTCAGCTCGCACAGCTTCGCGCTGCGCGCCGTATCGTCGGCCAGCGCGCACAGGCAGCCGTCGTGTTTCTCCCGCACGTCCTGCACGTGGCGCAGCCAGTTGTCCGCCAGCCCGACCCGCTCGCAGCGGATGACCTTGCCCACGCCGCCGCACCCGTAATGGCCGACCACCATCACATGCTTCACTTTCAGCACATCGACGGCGAACTGGAGCACGGAAAGGCAGTTCAGGTCCGTGTGCACCACCACGTTGGCGATATTGCGGTGCACGAAGACTTCGCCGGGTAGCAAGCCGATGATTTCGTTGGCCGGCACGCGCGAATCCGAGCAGCCGATCCAGAGGTATTCGGGATTTTGCTGGCGGGCGAGCTTCGGGAAAAACTCCGGATCGCGCCGATTGATGGCGTCGGCCCAGGCTTGGTTCTGCTCAAACAGGTGCTTCAGGCTCCGCATACGCGCGTCATGCTCAGTAAGGAGCGGCCCTTGTCCATCCCGGAATTTTCGCGGTTTCCGCCGCATCCCTTTCTTGCCGGCCGGCGGACGCCCGCTACCTTAGGACCATGCCACCCCTGCTGTCCCGATTCGTCGCCCTCGTTTCCCTGTTGGCTGCGGTCCCCGCCTGCGCCGGGTATGATTTCGGTCCGTGGCCCGCCGGCACCTCGCCGGAGGAAATCGGCCGGCGAGTCGCGGTCAATTTCGTTCCCCGCCCGCATCTGGCCCAGTGGGAGGACAAGGTCATCCATTACGCCGAGGCCTGCACCTGGTATGGCGCGCTGACCTTTGCGCGCCTTGCCAAGGATGCCGCGCTGCAAACCCAGCTCGTGCAACGCTTCGAGCCGCTCTTCCGCGAACAAAAGGACCTGATTCCCGATCCCGATCACGTGGACTGGACGGTTTTTGCCGCCGTCTCTCTGGAAATTTATCTTCAGAACCAGGATCTGCGCTGCCTCGCGCTCGGGGAATGGATGGCGCAGAAACAATGGGGCGAGCCCTACGGCCGGCGCATTCCCCGGGACGCCCGGGAAAATCTCGCCCGCGGCCTCACCTGGCAGACGCGCCTGTGGATCGACGACATGTTCATGATCACGCTGGCGCAGGCGCAGGCTTATCGGGCCACCGGCAACCGGCTCTACATCGACCGCGCCGCGAAGGAGATGGTTCACTACCTCGATAATCTGCAAAAACCCAACGGCCTTTTCCACCATTCACCCGAGGCTCCGCACCACTGGGCGCGCGGCAACGGCTGGATGGCCGCTGGCATGGCGGAACTCCTCCGCTCCCTCCCCGCCGACAATCCCGACCGTCCGCGCATCCTGCAAGGTTACCATCTCATGATGGCGGCCCTGCTCCGAAATCAGGATGTCAACGGCATGTGGCACCAGTTGATCGACGGCCCGGACTCATGGCCGGAGACGTCGGGCACGGCCATGTTCACCTTCGCGTTCATCACGGGGGTGAAGGAAGGCTGGCTCGACGCCGCGACCTACGGCCCCGTCGCGCGCAAAGGCTGGCTCGCGCTCACCGGCTACCTCGACGCCGACGCCAACCTCCGCGAAGTCTGCGAAGGCACCGGCACGAGCAAGGACCGCCAGCACTACCTCGACCGCAAGCGCATCACCGGCGACTTCCACGGCCAGGCCCCGATGCTCTGGTGCGCGAGCGCACTGCTGCGCTGATCCGCTTCTTCCCGTCCGGAACGTGACAGGAAAGCCGGTGGCTTTTTGGCGGATTTGAGTTTCCCTGCCCTGTCCGCTTTCCACCCGCCTCAAATCGCCCCATGAAATCCTCCTTCCGTCCGATCGCCTGCCTCCTCGGCCTCGTCTGCCTCAGCCTGGTTCCGCTCACCTCCGCCGAAACCGTCACGCCGCGCGTCAACCACATCGCCTTCTACGTGCTCGACCTGAAGGTGAGCACCGATTTCTACCAGAATGTCATCGGCCTGCCGGTGATTCCCGAGCCATTCCATGACGGCCGCCACACTTGGTTCCTGATCGGGCCGAAGACCCATCTGCACATCATCTCCGGCGCCAAGGTCACGCTGCCCAAGGTCAAGGACGCGCACCTGTGCTTCACGGTCCCGTCGGTGGCGGAGTTCATCCCCCGCCTCACCCAGGCCGGCATTCCCTACGAAAACTGGGTCGGCGAAAAAATGGCCGTGACCAACCGCGTCGACGGCGTGAAACAGATCTATTTCCAGGACCCCGACGGCTACTGGCTCGAGATCAACGACGCGAAGGAGTGAGGGAATGATCCGCGTTTAGCTGCAGGGCGGGATCGCGTATCCCGCCATTCAAAACCGAATGTCCTCTGCTCAGTGCAGATAGGCATCAAGACACTCGTCGAGCAGCGCGAGGTGCTCCTGGGAGAGTTCTCCCAAACAGGTTGCGATACAGGGATCGCATAAGGAGCAATCGATCTTCGATTCTGTAGCTCAGTTTGCCTGCCTGCCTGATCCGGACTGTGGTCACGCGCTCACCATTTTTATTTTTTCACAGAAATACCCTCAACTTGTTGAGCATTTTCCAAAGTATGAAGAATATTTTGGGGTCGCCTTGGGCCAAGTCGCGGGGAAATACAATCGCAGAACTGGGAAGCTCTAAACATCCGATTCAACCAGTGTAACCCAGGATTCCGAATCCAAAGCCCCTTCCCCACAGGCGCTATCTATTTGCCGGATTAATAGCATGAGCAAAAGTCCGAGGTGATGGGAGAAAATCGTCTACAACCACGATCGGCCGAATCGGCATCTCACCTGCATCCGGACGATAGCGCACCCCTCGTTCGGCGGTCTGTCGTGACTTGGATCGTGCTAGATTGCTCCGTTTCGCTGGCATGCGGCAAGTCGCTATCAACTGGCGGCTAATTCGACCGGCCGGATACGCTCACGAATTTGGGCCCCAAATTCACGGCTGGCCTCTTCAAGATCGTAAGTGGATTGCAGATTCAGCCAGAAATCCGGTGTAGTGCCGAAATACCGCGCGAGGCGCAGTGCTGTATCGGCCGAGACACCGCGCCGCCTCGCCAGCAGGTCGGAAACGCGCGAGTGCGGCAACCCCGTCTCCTTGGTGAGCCGGTAGGCGGAAATTCCCATCGGCGTGAGGAATTCTTCGCGCAGGATTTCGCCGGGATGAATGTTGGGCAGCTTGGTTTTCATATGATGGGAGGATTGAGATTCAGTGATAATCGACGATTTCGACTCCGCCCGGCCCGCTGGAAGTCCAGTTGAAGCAGATGCGCCACTGCTCGTTGATGCGGATGCTGTGCTGGCCTTTGCGATTGCCTTTGAGGGCTTCTAGTCGGTTGGCGGGTGGAATACGAAGTTCGTCCAGCTTCACCACGGCGTGAAGGATGCGGAGCTTCCGGCGGGCGACGGCCTGGATTTGCGTGGGCAGCCGCCTTGAATAATCGCCATTGGAAATCCGCTCCGTCTCGACGCAGGCGAAGCTTTGGATCATGCCGGCAAAGTAGACCACTCGGTGTCTCCGTCAAGCGGTTATATCCGGATACCGGATATAGCACTCCAGCCACCTACACCACCCGCGCCCAGAGCACCTTGAGGTAGCGGCTTTCGGGACAGTTGGAATACACCGGATGATCCACGCTGGCGCCGGAACGGCCGAAGAATTGCAGCCGGCGTTTCATTCGATACGGGTAGCCACCCGGTCGAGCACTTCGCGGATGAGCGCCTGATACGGCATGCGATGCTTTTTGGCCACGCGGCGGAATTTGGACAGGCTGCCGGCACTGAGGTTGATCGTGACTTTCTCCCGCTCAAGGGCGCGGGCG
>JAYVZM010000251.1:0-4480 GCA_043783345.1 Verrucomicrobiota bacterium | reverse complement strand
TCGAGGATCGACTTCACGATCTCGGCGACGGTTCCATCCGGGTCGGGCAGGACCGGATACGCTTTGCCTCCGGGCTTCGCGCTTTCCTGCGCGAAACCTCCGAGGTTGATTTTCTTGATGCCAGCCACGGGGGCTGGAGTGGGTGCCGCATGGGAAGCCTGCGGAGGGGCGGTTTTTGCTTTGGGCATAAATCAGTCGGCTTTGAATTTGAGCTGGCCGAGCGAGCACTCGCCCGGCTCCGTGTCGTCGCGTTCGCCGAGATAGACGGGCTGGAAAAGCGAGCCGCCGCGATAGGCGTAGAGGTAGCGGATCTCCACCACGCGGCCGGGTTCGGGCACGGCATGGTTGGGCGGGATGGTGACGTTGCCGACGGGCACGAGATTCGCCGGGGTTTCCAGCGGCCACAGGCCGAGGCCCACGCTGCGTTTACCGCGCCCGCTGCCGGTGACGATGCAGCTTGCCGACGCCACGAATTTGCATTTGCGCTGCGGGCCGTGGCTGGCCGGACGCCCGGGCGAGTAGGGCGCGGTGCTGTCTTTGAAAACCACGCCTTCCTTGTTCTCCGCCTTCGCCGCGTCGAAGCACTCGCGCTTTTCCGCGAAGGTCTTGGCCGTTGGCGTCACGCGGATGGCGCGGCCTCCGGCCTGCTTCAACTGGAGGCAGCGGTTGTGCAGCCTGCGGAGCCGTTCGGCGTAAGGCAGCGCGCGGAGATCCTCGCCCGCACATTCGAGCAGATCGAAGGCGTGGAAGAGGTCACCGACCAGTTCGCCGTCGAGGATGCAGCACACGCCGAGCAACTCGGCGTCGCTCTCCACAGGCTGCGGCAGCGGGCGCGGCTGGCCGCGCTTGTTGTGGCCGTAGAATCCGCTGGTATCGCAGACGATCATCACGCGCTGGCCGTCATGCTTTTCCTGCATCCACCACTCGCGACCGCGGAGCAGCGCGGGCACTTCGCTTTCCTCGATGGGATTGAGCAGTTGCGGGACAAGGCGCGGCTGCATGGAGGGCGGCGCGCTGTCGCCGCCGTGGGCCGGGGCATCGACGGCGCGATGCCCTCCATACGGCGTGCCGTCGGGGCCGGGCGTGTAACCCTTCGCGGTTTTCTCGCGCACGAGGCGGTCGTAAATCGTGCGGGCCTCGTCCATGCCCACGGGCTGCGCGGTCTTGGTGCCGGTGTTCATGGTGCCGCCGCGGCGGCCGTAGGCGAAGTTCACGAGGAAGCGCCCGCCGGGTTCTTTTTCGAGGCTGGCCTGATAGACCTTGTCGGAGCTGCCTTCGCGGAAGTAGAGGGTGATGGATTCGAGGTTCATGGGCATGTTGGGTGGGTTGATGAAAGAGGTTTGCTCCGGGGGGGCGAACGGCTCGGACGTTCACAGCGCGCGGCCACATGCGCGCAGGGCTTCAACGGTTCACAGCGCGCCGGGCCGAAGTGGCCCGCGCGTCCCGGCAGAACCGTTCAGGTTCCCATACCCATAGTGCCGGAAAATCTACGCCTCCCCGCCGCGCCTCTCATGCCTGAGAGCCTGCCTGCCCCTTTCCTTCCCGATCAGGTGCCGCCTACTCCACCCGCCTTACTTCACTGCTACAATCTCGCCGAAAGGCACTTGGCGGTTTGCGTTCACGCCGGGCGGGACGCACCACAGCACCGGGTATTCCGGCTCCTTGGCGGGAGAGCTGCCGTCGAGGTCGGTGAGATAGACCACGCAGACCGGCGGCTCGTCGAATTCCTCCAGCGCGTGCTCCTTCGCCTTGCGCGGATCTTCGATGATGTCGAACACCGGGCGGAAGTCGGTGCCGCCGCCGCCCTTGGCGTCGATGGTCACAACGTCACCTGGCTCGAAGCTCTGGACGCACTGCACCTTGGCGTCGCACACGATCACATCAATGCGCTCCGGCTGGCACTCATCGAGCGCCGCCTGCACCTCGGCCTGAAAGTCGGCGACGAAACGCCTCGTGCTGCCGCTGGAATCGAACGCGGCCACGAGACGGCCCATGCGTTCGCTGTGCAGGCTCGGCAGAACAAACCCCCGCGCCAGGTGCCGCCGGTTCGGGCGGCGAAAACTCCAATCGTTCTTCGCGTTCTGCCGGATGAATTCGCGCAGCACATCGCGCCACGAAACCTTGGGTGCCTTCATTTCATTGACGAGATGCGAGGCCGCGCCGGGACAGTTGCCTTTCATGTTGGCGATGCGCTCGGCCTGCACGGTGGCGATTTCCCAATCTTCCTCCAGACCGCTCTCCGCGCCCGCCTCCTGCCCCTCCTGCGGGCCGTCGTCGGGCGGCGGTGCCTCGAAATCGCCAATTCCACCGTCGCCGGGTTGGGGTAGGCCGTCGCCGGCCTGGGGCTTCACGTTCGGGTCCGGTGGGCCGTCGGCCTTTTCCGGTGGGCCTTTGCCCGATTCCGGCTTGCCGTCACCGTTCTCCGGCTCACCACCTTGCTCATCGGGCGGGCCGGGTTGCGGCGGAGGCGGTTGGTTCTTTTGCTGATCGTCCCGCATCATCCGGTAGATTTCCTCCGGCGCGAGGCCGCGATATTGCGGCGCGTCGGCCACATCGAGAACATCCTTTGGCCGGCTCCACGGCACGCGGCCCGGCACCCCGGCGGCGTAATCGTCGAGCATTTGGTTGACGACGTAATCGCACGCCTTGTTCCAAGTCTCCGGGTCGCGGCCAGCCATGCGCCACAGGTGGCCCATCGAGCAGTGCATGATCTCATGGCAAAAGACGTAGCGCAGCTCCGCGTCGGTCAGCGTGTTGGCATAGGCGCGGTTGTAGAGGATGCGCTTCCCGTTGGTCTGAAAGGTCGGCACCTTGTCGTCCTCGATGACTGGCAGCCGCACGATCAGGCTGCCGAAAAACGGGGCGTCAAGAATCAGCCCCATGCGGGCGCGTTCAAAGCGCGGGTCGGGTGGAATGGTTTTCATAAATCGGTCAGCCCATCACGTCGTCGTTGTCGCTCGCCCACTGCCCGAAGTCAGCGGACTGGGTGGCATCGGGCTTGGCTTTGATGATGTCCTTCATGGTCATCACCTCGAAATCGCGCGTCCCGGCGGACGTGCTCAGGCGTTTGAGATAGGTCACGATGCGGCCCAGGTTTTCCTTGCTCGCGCGTTTCACCAGCCCGGTGCTCACGGCCCACCGCGCGCCGATCGTCGTCGGCACCTTGGCGTTGGTCGGTTCGAGCAGGATGCCGTCGAGGCTCGGCAAATCCTGATACACCCGGAGGAAGCTGAGGAAATCGAGCGCCCAGCCTTCACCCACGGCGCCGGCGAGCACGTCCTTGTCGGTCAGCCCCGCGCTGAACAAATCGCTGGCGTGATGCACGGTGCGGGGTGACGGGCAATTCTTGAAGTCGCGCGATGGCTCGAACTTGTTGAGCAGGTCGGGCTTGAAGCGGATGAACGCGATGACTTCCGGCGCGATCTGGCCGCTGGCATAGGCCCACTGGCACCAGTCGTTCACGTCGATGTCGAGCCGGACGAGGGTGTGGAAGCGGCTCTTCACAGGCTCCAGCAGGGCATTGACAGCCGCGCGGTCGCCGGTGCCGTTGGTCGCCAGAATCCACGTAATCAAATCCGTGCGGAGCTGCACGTCGTTGAGCCGGCCGCCGTGGACGAGCTGCATGAACGCGGCCTGGGTGGCGTGCGCGGCCTGGCCGAAGTCGTCCGCGAAAACCACGGTCGGCTTTTTGATCGTGAGCAGCCGGGCGATCAGGCCGATGGGCGCGAACTTCGCGCTGCCGTCCTTTTGCATGACCGGCAGCCCCTTGTAATCGGTGGGGTCGGCGATGGACGGATGCTCGATGATGAGATCCTGGCCGGCCTCCTTCGCGGCTTCGATGATGATGGTGGTCTTGCCACCGCCGGGGTCGCCTTCCACGGCCACGCCGTAGCGTTTGGCAAAGGCGGCGATAAGGAGGCGTTTGAGTGCGGATGCTTTCATAGGCTGATGGGTTGCGGGTTGGTTTGCGTGAAAATCGAAAGTGCCGTCAGGCCGCCGCGGCGACGGGCGCGGGCACCGGCCCCATGAAGTCGCTCATCTCGTCGAGGATGCTCTGGGCCTGCCGGGCGGCGACGCTGCGCACCAGGTCGTTGTCCTTGAGCGTCTCCGGCGTGATGTGGGCGAGCTGCTCGGTGGCGCGCCGGTGGAATTCCATGATCTTCGCGTCGCCGGTGATGTTCAGGCGCGGGATGAGGTCGAGGATCTCGCGTAGGTTTTCCACGAGCGGATTGGTCGTGCGCAGGGTGAGATTTTTCGCGCTGTCACCGAGCTTGCTGGCGATCTCGAAGACGGGCGTGGCCAGCCGGTGGAAGAGGTCGAGCCGCGCCTTGTCCTCGGCTTCGCGGATGCGGGCGTCCACGTTCTTTTGCAGGTCGATCATGTCGCCCTTGCTCACGGTCACGCGGAAGTCCTTGCCGTCGGGGACGGGCTGCACGTCGAGCTTGAAGGTGAACCGCTCGCGCACCGTGTAGCGGTCGGC
>JAYVZM010000250.1:0-4481 GCA_043783345.1 Verrucomicrobiota bacterium | reverse complement strand
GGATGAGGGTGACGGCGTCGTATTGGCCGGTGGCGAGCTCCTTTTGCAGGGCGGCCGGGTCGACCGGCTGGCCCCAGTCGAACTTCAGCGCGCCGGCGGCCAGGCCGCAGCGCTGGGCGACGTCCAGCCACTTGTCGGAAAAGGCGCCGTTCATGCAGCAAAGCACCTTTTTCTTCACGACATTCCGGAGGGAGCCTTCCATCACGCCCCAGGCGCTACTGGTGCTGAGATAGACCGGGTCCTTCGTGGAGAAGAGCGTCTGCAGGTCCGGCTGCAGGGACTGGTAGAGCGCGACGAAGTCGGTGCTGCGATGACCGATCATGGGTTGCGCCATCGCGCGCAGGGTTTTGTCCGAGACGGCAATCGGGCCGGGAATAAAGAGTTTGTAGCTCATGGTGGTGAAGCGGGTGTTGCATGTCGCAAGACCAGCAGCTAGCACAAACTACCACCCGCCTCTCCCGCAGCGTCAAAGCCAATCTTGCTCATGCCCACCCGTTGGTTCCGTCATAAGGTCGATGAATTCGAGCAATTCGCCATCGATGTGATCATGGGCCGCCGCGAGGGAACGGCGGCGGCGATTTTCGGGGCCTTCCTGCAGGTGTGCTCCTACCTCTTCAGCGGCATTGTGCAGCTCCGGCTCTGGCTCTACCGCAACCGCATCTTTCGCGACCAGCCGCTCGGCTGCCTCGTGGTGGTTGTCGGCAACCTGACCGTCGGCGGCACGGGCAAGACGCCCATCGTCGAGATGTTTGCCAAGGCCCTGCGCGAACGCGGCCGGAAGGTCGCCATCCTCAGCCGCGGCTACAAGAGCAAGGCCCCGCCGTTCTGGCAGAAATGGTGGTTCTGGCTCAACCACACCGACGAGGCCCCGCCGCGCGTCGTCAGCGACGGCGAAACCGTGCTGCTCGATTCCGAGTTCGCCGGCGACGAGCCCTTCATGCTGGCGCGCAACCTGCCGGGCGTGGTCGTCCTCGTGGACAAGAACCGCGTCAAGGCCGGGGCGTATGCCATCAAGCGCTTCGGCTGCGACACCCTCATCCTCGACGACGGCTTCCAGTATCTGCCGCTCAAGGGCCGGCTGAACCTGCTGCTGGTCGACAAGACCAACCCCTTCGGCAACGGCTTCATGCTGCCGCGCGGCATCCTGCGGGAGCCGATCAAGCACCTGCAGCGCGCCTCCTACGTTTTCCTGACCAAGTCCAAGGGCCACCGCGACGAGGAGCTCGAGGCGATGATCCGCCGGTTCAACCCCGGCGCCGAGATCATCGAGTGCGCCCACAAGCCGCAATACCTCCAAAGCATTTCCAGCACCGAGCAGCTGCCGTTGACCGCGCTCGCGGGACGCCGCATCGGCGCATTCAGCGGCATCGCCGCGCCCGAGAGCTTCGAGGCCTTCCTGCGCGAGACCGGGGCCAAGCTCGGCTACACCCGTCGGTTTCTCGATCACTACCGGTTTACGCCGGAGGATCTGGCCGGCGTTTTCGCCGAGGCCGGCGCGGCTGGGGTGGATCTCATCATCACGACCGAAAAGGACGCGGTTCGGATTGCGGCAAACGAAAAGCTCCCGCTGCCGTGCTACTACCTGCGGTTGGAGATTGAGATTCTGCGCGGCGCCGATGATTTCCAGGACGCGGTCGGGAAGATCTGCTTCCCACGCGGCGAGCCGGTGGTGAGCACGATGCCGCCGATGTAAGACAGTGGAGCAACAAGGCGGGACCATCGTCCCGCGGGCTGCCGCCTCCGCGTCATGCCCCGCGGGAGCAACCTGTCGGCCGTAGCCTTGGCGAAGGCTGATGCTCCCGCCTCCAATCATGCCTTTGCTATTGAACGCCGCGCAGGCTCCGTCGAAGGTTGCATCATGAGCGATCCCCGTTTTGCCCGGTTGGCCGAGGTGCTGACCGGCTTTTCCACCGACTTGAAGAAAGGTGAGCGCGTGCTCATCGACGCCTTCGATGTGCCCGACGCCTTCACGATCGCCCTGGTGCGGGCCACGCAGGAGCGGGGCGCGTTGCCCTATGTGAACATCCAGCGGGCCCGCATCACCCGCGAACTGCTCAAGGGCGCGACCGCCGAGCAATACGGCACCACCGCCGACGTGGAACTGGCGCGCATGCACAAGATGCAGGCCTACATCGCCGTCCGCGGCTCGGACAATATTTTCGAAACCTCCGACGTGCCGGCGGAGCGCGTGCAGACGGTCGCCAAGGTCCTCAAGCCCGTCCTGGATTACCGGGTCAACAAGACCAAGTGGGTCGTGCTGCGCTGGCCGTCCTCGGCCATGGCCCAGCAGGCGGGCATGAGCACGGCGGCGTTCGAGGATTTTTATTTCCGCGTCTGCACCTTCGACTACCGGCGCTACGGCCCGGGCATGCGGGCCCTGGCCAGCCTGATGGAGAAGACGGACCGCGTGCACCTCAAGGGGCCGGGCACCGATCTGAAATTTTCCATCAAGGGCATCGGCGCCGTCCCGTGCGGCGGGCTGCGCAACATCCCGGACGGCGAGGTGTTCTCCTGCCCGGTGAAGGACAGCGTCGAGGGCGTCATCCAATACAACGCGCCCACGGTTTATCTCGGCACGTCGTTCGACCACATCCGGCTGGTCTTCAAGCAGGGCCGGATCGTCGAGGCCACGAGCAACAACACGAAGCGCCTGAACGAGATTCTCGATACCGACGCGGGCTCGCGCCACGTCGGCGAATTCGCCATCGGGTTCAACCCGCACATCCTGGAGCCGATGCGCGATATCCTGTTCGACGAGAAGATCGTCGGCTCGTTCCACTTCACGCCCGGCCAGGCCTACGAGACCGCGGGCAACGGCAACAAGTCGGCCGTGCACTGGGACATGGTCAGCATCCAGCGGCCCGAATACGGCGGCGGCGAAATCTGGTTCGACGGCAAACTCATCCGCAAGGACGGCCTGTTCACCCTGCCGGCGCTCAAGAAATTGAACCCCGATCAATTGCTGAAGAAGGGCTGATGAATTCCAACTCCGCGCTCCCCGTCTTCATCCAATCGCTCCCGAAGACGGAGACGCATCTGCACTTCGAGGGGGCGCTGCCCTTCGAGTTGCTGCAGCGGGTGCGTCCCGGATTAACGAAGCCGCCCGCGTCCTGGGCGCCCGATTTCAAGTTTCGTGACTTTGCGCATTTCGAGCGGGAGCTGCTCGACATGGCGTTCGCCTGGTTCATGTCGGCCGAGCGCTACCACGAGGCGGGCAAGGTGATCTTTGCGCGACACGTCGCCCAAAACATCAAGTATGTCGAGACGAGCTTTGCCTCCGGGGTCATCGAATTTCTCGGGCTCGACGGACGCGAGGTGCTGGCGGCGATCCGCGCCGCCGTGCCGGCCGGACTCGAAGTGCGGGTTTTCCTCGGCATACACCACAATGGCGCCGGCCCGAAGATGCGGCCCGTGCTGGAAGATGCGCTGGGCTGGCCGGACCTGGCCGGGATCGATCTGCACGGCACCGAGAGTTTCCCGCTTGAGCCCTGGTCGGCGGATTACTGGACGGCGGCCCGCCGTGCCGGCAAATACACCAAGGCGCACGCCGGGGAACTGATGGGGGCGGATTTTGTCCGCCGCGTGCTCGACGAACTCCGGCCGCAGCGGATCGAGCACGGGGTGCGGTCGCTCGAGGATCCCGTCGTGGTCGCGGAAATCAAGCGGCGCGGCATCGCGCTCGATGTCTGCCCGATCAGCAATCACAAGCTGATGCCGGGGGTCACCCTGGCCAACCATCCCATCCGCCAGCTCGTCGACGCGGGCGTGAAGGTGACAATCAGCACCGATGATCCCCTTTCCTTCGGCAACACCCTGGCCGATGAATACGTGGCCCTGGCCACGCAACGCGGCTTCAGCCGCAAAGAGCTGGTCCAACTGGCCCGCAACGGTTTTGAGGTGGCGCTGCTGCCCGCGGCGCAAAAAAAACCCTGGCTCGACCAGCTCGACGCCGTTTTGCTTTCATGACGACCTACACCGTGCCGGAAGGCGTCCGCCGGGAGCGCGCCGACAAGGTGCTGGCGCACGCGTTTCCCGAGCACAGCCGGGCGGCGTTCCAGCGGGCGCTCGAGGCCGGCCTGGTCAAGGTGGAGAACCAGGTAATCGCCCAGGATTTCGAAGTGGCCTCCGGCCAGGTGGTGGAGTTTTCCTTTCCTGAAACCAAGCCGATGGAGCTGAAGGCGGTCGACCTCCCGCTCGACGTGATCTTCGAGGACAAGCATCTCATCGTGCTCAACAAGGCGGCCGGCATGGTGGTGCATCCCGGCATCGGCACGGGCGAGGACACGGTGGTGCACGCGCTGCTGGCGCACTGTGCCGGCGAACTGAGCGGCATCGGCGGCGTCGAGCGACCGGGCATCGTCCACCGGCTGGACAAGGAGACATCCGGACTGCTGGTCGTGGCGAAGAACGACGCGGCGCACCGCGCGCTGGCCGACCAGTTTGCCACCCGCACGATGAAGAAGGAATACCTGGCACTGGTG
>JAYVZM010000249.1:0-26296 GCA_043783345.1 Verrucomicrobiota bacterium | reverse complement strand
GTGAACAATCCGCACATCGCCGGCCCGATGTTCCAGCTGTATTGGTCGGAAATCGAAAGGCAGGACGGCAAATTTGATTGGAGCGCATGGGACCGCCGGCTCGCCCCGTGGCTCGGGGCAGGAAAACGGTTCGCTCTGCGCATCATGTGGTGCTCCAGCGGCAACTGGCCCCACCCGGCCGCCGCTACACCGACCCCGAAATGGGTCTGGGCGGCCGGAGCGAAATGCGCCACGTATCCGCTCAACGGCACTGAGATCCCGCTTTTCTGGGATCCAATCTACCGGAAATATGCACGGCGCTTCCTGGCCGAGGTCGCGCGCAAATTCGACGGCAACCCGAACCTGCTTTTCGTCGACGTCACGCCCGGAGCCGAGACCAACCCCTATCGTTTTCGCGTCTTCAACGCGTGGCGGCCCCAGTTCCGAGAGGAATATGCCGCCGATACCGCGAGTGACGGCCGCAGCTATACCGACGACCTCTGGTTGGAGACACTCAAGGATTACATCGACACCAGTGCCGGGACCTTCAAGCGCACCCGGCTCCTCGTGACGCTCAATGCCGGCGGGATGAAAGGCGACCGGCTGGCCGAGGTCGGGGAATATTGTGTGCAGAAAGGATTCTACGTCGGGCAGAACGGCCTTGCTCCCAACAACCCGCGCCCGGAGTCCCGGCGGGCCCAAGGCTTCCTCACGTGGTCCCGTCGCACCCGGCTTTTCTTCGAGATGGTGGACGCCACCGGCGACACGTTAAACATCCTCCTGGCGCGCTGGGGCAAGCCGCCGGTGCCAAGCCGTGAGCCCGAGAAGGCCACCAGCACGCTCATGGACTACATCAAGCAGGCCGAGCGCATGCGGTGCAGCTACCTGAATGTCTACCCGGAGGATGTCATCAAGGGCACGAAAGGCAGCGCCACCTACGATCCCGCGTGGGAGGAGGCGCTGCGTCACGGGGCGGAAGTCCTGGGCCGGACTCTTCCGACGCCAAACCCGGGCGACAACCACCCCTGACGTCGTCACGGTCATGCGGCAAATCATCGCTCCGATGCGCCATTTGATCCGTCGCTGGCGCGCGAGGAGAAATGAGCCGCGCGCTCAATCCAGCCGGTTCTTGAACTCGTGCGCGAGCTGGTGGCCGGGATCGCGCCGCAGCACCTGATCAAACCCCCGGCGCGCCGTCGTCCGCCGGCCAAGGCCGAGCTCGGCGAGGGCCGCCAGGAAACGCGCGGCATTGTCCTGCCGCGCCTGCAGGTCGTCCTCGAAAAGCATCATCGAGGGCAGCGACGTGGCAAAGTAGTCGATGGTCGCGCGCCGGCGGGACAGTTCGCGAGCATACAGGCGCATCCCGGTGAGGAGTTTCCGAGCCGCGGCCCGACGGCCGAGTTTTTCGAGGGCCAGGGCGGAGAAATAGGATTTGTCGGAGTAGGCGGCGACGGCCTTGCCCTGGAAATCGCCCTTGTGCTGGGCGGCGGTCGTCCACGCCGTCCGCGCGGCGGCCGAGTCGCCCAGCGCGGCATGGGCACAACCCAGCCAATAATGAATGTCGTTCGGGTTCACCAGCAGGTGGCGGGCCTCTCCCAGGCTGTCGGGCGGAGTGAGCGCCTTCATGAAATGCCCGCGGGCCGCCACGGCATCGCCGGAAGCGAGGGCTTGGCGACCGATGGCCAGCTGCGTGCGGACATATTGGCCGAAAACCAATCCTTCCCCTCCCTCCCACGGTTGGAACCGCCGCGCCTCCATGAGCTCAAGCGCCTCCTGGTGCCGGCCCGCGAAATTGAGCAGCGTGCAATATTCCGCGGTGAGATCATCGCGCCGGCTGACCAGTTCGAGGTGCCGCTCCAAT
Source organism: Verrucomicrobiota bacterium (assembly GCA_043783345.1). Lineage (GTDB taxonomy): Bacteria > Verrucomicrobiota > Verrucomicrobiia > Opitutales > Opitutaceae > Lacunisphaera. The sequence goes on along the minus strand of JAYVZM010000249.1, from coordinate 24,456 downwards.
TCGCGCAACCGCACCCCCGTCGACCGCCCCAACCGTTTCCACAGCTGGTCACGCTCAAAGAAAAGGCGGGCGTCATCGGGATTGGCGGCAAATGCCCGGTCGTAGGCCCGCCGGGCTTTGGCTGGCTGATCCAGGGCGTTGTAGTAGCCCAAGCCGAGGTTGCGCCACACCACGGAGTGGGACGGATCGAGCTGCGCGGACTTTTCCCACAGAGCGATCGCCTCGCGATGCCGCCGGCGGTCGTAGAACAGATTGCCCAGATAATACCGGGCGCGGGCGTCCCGCGGACTGGCGGCGATGGCGTGTTGGAGAATCACGATTTCTTCCAGCCGCGCTGGGAAGCAGTAGTCGGGCGACGCTTTCGCGGCCGCCGCGAGGCGTTTTTTCATCGCGGGTCTGTCACCCAGCAAATGGCAGGTCCACGCGCGGCAGTAATCCACCAGCGGAGCGGTGCCCTCATGTGGTGCGGGCCGGGCACCAGCGAGCAGCTCGAGCGCCTCACGGAGTAACCCGGCGCGAATCTGGTCCAGGGCCAGGTCGAGTCGCACCTGAGTGTCGCAGGTCAGTTGGTCACCGCGCAGCGAGCGCGCCCACCAGTCGAGCGGATCGATTCGGAGTGTCTCCTCGAGAAAAGTTTTCGCTTCGGCGTCCCGTCCGAGCCGGCGCAACACCAGCACGCGGAGATCGCGCGCCCGCAGATTGTCCGTGCCGCAGCGCAGCGCCCGGTCGAGGTGATCGAGTGCCGCCGCCCAGTCGCCGCGCCCGCAGTCGATCTCCGCCAGCGCATGGTAACCCGGCGCCTGCCAGGCTTGGTTCCAGGTGGCCTTGTAGAAGGCCGCGTAGGCCTCGTGATCGCGCCCGAGGTGACGGAGCGTGAGCCCAAGGTTATATGAAGGTTCGCCATCGCACGGATTCGGATTGCGGCGCGTGAGCTGCGCGAGCGCAGCGCGGAAATGCGTTTCGGCAGCCGGGAATTCGCCGCGCCGAAAATGCCAAAGACCGAGGGCATTGTGGCAGCGGCTGTCCCCGGGATCGCGCCGCAGCGCCTCCCGCCAATACGGCTCGGGTGAACGCGTGGCGTGGCGGTATTGCTCCAGATGGAGGCCGGTGATGAAAAGTTCGTCGTTGCCGGCGATCTCGGCCGGCGCCGGCGGCTCGGTGGCGGGCGGCGGCACCGCGCCGGTCCGGGGGGCACGCGGCGCATGGCTGATGATGACGCTGCCATCGGCGGCGACGAGCGTCAGCCGTAGGTCGGTGGCGCGCGCGCGCGCTGGCAGTTTGACCGCGGCGACATGCGGGCGCCCGGGAGCGAGGTCCCGCTTGATTTCGCCCAGCACCCGCCCCTTCCCTTCGAGACGCAGCGTGGCGCCCGGCCGGGCCCGGGTGACGGAGACGCCGCAGACGGCCTCGGCGCCGTTCACGCGCAGGCTGAGGGCGGCCTCGACGTTGGCCTGCTGCGCGGGGCCGATCTCGTGAATCGGATACCAGTATTGGCTCCAGGTCTTGGTCTCACCGGGCTGCAGGAAGGAAAAGTCGGGCTGGTTGTCCGTGTAGACCCCGGCCATCAGCTCGATGTAGGGTCCGTCTTCGTCGGTGAGGTTGCGGTCCCACGCGTAGCCGAAACGCTGGTTGCCCCAGGTCCACTGTTTCTTCCCCGGCGAGATATGATGGCTGGCCACGTGGACGAGGCCGGCGCGGGCTGCATGATCGTAGCCGCCGAAGAAGTCCTCCTCCGAGCCCATGCACATGTAAGAGGTGGGCACGGGGATGTTGGCATACCACGAGAGGTCGTTGACCGCGTAGAGCGGACGGTCGCCCCGCTGATCGGGCGGCAACTGGTTGGAGGGGATGAACCGCGGCGCCCGTTCGGCAGCGGACACGCCGGTGACGGCGCGCGCGGCGTAGTCGACCCCGTAATAACGGCCCTGGCACAGTGGGTAGGCGCTCATCGAACGCTTGGCGTGATCCGCCACGTAGTAGACATCCGGCGGGAAAAAAGACTGGTAGGCCTCATGGACGCGCGTGGCCACGTTGGCCCACCAGAGGAAAGTCTGCGCTAGCGGTGTCCGGTTGTAAGCGCGCACCTTCACCTCGATGACGGCGCGATCCGGGTGCAGGCAGACACCGTGCATGCCTTTCATGCGGAGCATCGGATCGTGCTCGCTCAACCAGACCGTTTTCGAGCCATCCGGGTGTTCCTCGATCTCGACGTCGCACGGCATGAAAGTCGAGGGCCGGTGATGCTGCGGCCAGTTGAACTCGATCCCGCCGCTGGCCCACGAGCCGGCCAGGCCGACCAGCGCGGGTTTGATCACCCGCTGCCGGTAAATGAGCTCGTAGCCCTTCACCTTGTCGCGGGCCTCGTGGATGCGGCCACCGATCTCCGGCAACACCATCACACGAAGGAAGTCGTTCTCCAAATACACCGCGCCCCAGGCCCGGTCGGTTTTCTGCTCGGCAATGCGCTCGGCCACCGGCAGCGGATAGACTTTCCCGCTGCTACCCTGATAAACCCGTTTCTCGAAAAACATCGGGTTCTTGCCGGAGGGGAACGGCTCATAAGTGGGGAGGACGACTGGCTCGCGCCAGACACGAACTGAGGAATCGGCCATGGTGAAACCTGTATTGATGGAGCGGTGTTCCGGCAATGCGTGGCTGGCGTTAGGGTTTCGCCAGCGCGGCCAGCGCCGCGCGATAAAACTCCCAGTTTCGGTCGCCCAGACCGGCGTAGAGCGGATTGGGCGAGTGCCCGGCTTCCGGCACGACGACGAACTCATGTTTCAGCCCGAGCTTCTCGAGCAGGGTGTGATAACGCTCGTTGATGCCCTTGAGCTGATCCTTGTCGCCGACCACCACGCGAATGATGGTGCGGCCCCGCACCTGATCGGCGTTCTTCTCGGTCCATTTCCAAGGATCCTCGGCCTCGTAGTTCGCCATCTTGCCGCCGTAGATCTCCTGGAGGGACTTGCCCCCAGCGCGCCGGGTCATGGCGTCGGGATTGTCGCCGAGCGCGCCGGCCAGGATGGAAATGGCGCCGAACATCTCCGGGTGCTTGAAGCCCCAGCGCGCGGTGCCGGCGCCACCCATGGAAAAACCTTCGATGATGCGGCCTTCGCGCGTTGGAATCGTCCGGTAGGTGGCGTCAACGTGGGGGACGAGTTCCTTGAGCGTCACGGTTTCGACCAGCCACTTGCCGTTGGCGGCGTCCACATACCAGCTGCGGATCATTCCATTCACGAATACCACGATCATGGGCGGAGTCTTGCCGGCGTTGATGGCGCCGGTCAGCCGCTCCGCCATCGCGGGGACTCCGGTCTGCGCCCCGCCGATGCCGTGCAGCCAATAGGTCACGGGATAACGCCGCTTCCCGGATTCTTCGTAGCCGGGAGGCAGGTAAATGAGGTAGCTGACTTTTTCGCCGACGGCTTTGCTGTCAAAAGTCGCGTAATGCAGGTTCGCGCCTTCGATGGGCTCGCGCAGCCACTTGGGCTCGGCCTTGGGCTGGCGCGGATGGGCTTCGGCGGAGCCGGGCATGGCGGCGGCCGGCTGGGTGGGCTGGGCTGCCAACGCCGTGAACGCCTTGCGGTAGAAGGCCCAGTTGAACTCCCCCAACAGCGCGTAGATCTTGGGATGGTTGTGCCCGGCTTCCGGAAATGCCCGGTATTCGTGCTCGATCTTCAGTCGGTCGAGCAGCGCGTGAAAGTCCTCGTTGGGACCTTTCAACGCGCCGAGAATCTGCCGGATGACGGTGTGGCCCCGCACCGCGTCGGCGTTCGCTTCGGCCAACGGGGACGGAAACTGCGCGGCGGCGGCCGTGTCGCTCCCGCCAAAAATCTTCGCGTGCAAATCCGCATGCCGGTTCTTGAATTCATCCAGGCCGAGGAGCGCGCCATCGATGGAGGAGATCGAACCGAAGAGGCCCGGATATTTGAAGCCAAACCGCATGGCCCCGAAACCACCCATCGAAAACCCCTCGATCATGCGTCCCTCGCGGCGCGCTTCGGTGTGGTAGGTGGCGTCAATGTGGGGAATGAGGTCCTTGATCAAGACGGTCTCCACCGGAGTTTTCCCATCCGTCGAGTCGCACCACATGCTGTCGACCATGCCGTTGACAAACACGAAGATCATGGCGGGCGCCTTGCCCTCCTGGATCGCGGCAGTGACACGCTCGCAGAAACCCGGCATTCCCTGCTGCGAGCCGCCGATGCCGTGCAACCAGTAAACGACTGGATAACGCACCTCCGTCGATTCCTCGTAGCCTGGGGGCAGGTAGATAAGATAGCTGACCTTGGTGCCGGCAGCTTTGCTCTCGAAGGTTTTGTAATGGAGGTTGTCACCCTGGACTTCAGGCAAAATCCAGTTGGGTGTCGCGCGAGGGCGTCGTGCACCGCCCGGAACCGTTTGAGCGGGCACCGGGTCGGTCGCAGCAAAACCGAACGTCACGAGGAGGACGAAGACAACGGGGCGTAGAAGAGGTAGATTCATGGGTAGAGCCGCCATGTTCGTCTGCCGGCTGAGAAATGGCGGCACGCTTTGAAGTGCCCCCGTTGACTATACGATGCGCCCGCGACGGCAAATCCCAAGCGAGGCCAGAAATCCGTGGCCAATCGGGAACGCAGTTCCGGATCACCCTGGGCGCCCCGAGGCAGCCATCTGCCAGCCGCACCCTGTGTTGGGGGACCAAATCGACGTTGTTCCTATTCATTCGTCGGGAATCGGCGACTACCGGTCGGCGCGGGGCTGAGCGGTGGTGTGACCTTTGATTCCCTCCGCCCTGCCAACAGGGAAATTCCGCCGGCAGCCTCTTTCGCTTCCCAGAAGGCCAGGCGGTCGCCGGCCAGGCGTTTCAGCTTGCCATCACGCAGATCCGCGACCCACTGCGCCGCCGCCACGAGGTCCTGTGCGGCCCAGGCCGAGACGGCGACGAGCGCGCCGGCTTGCTGCATTTCGCCGGCGGGCAGCGCGGCGAAAAAACCCGCTGCGTCGCCGGGCGATGCGGACGCCCAGATGGCCGCCGCATTGGTCACCGCCTGGTCGCGGGACCGGCCCGGCTGAAGCAAACCGGCCCACAACAGCGCACCTTCGGGGTCCCGGCCGGCAAGGCGCCCGGCGATGACCGCCTGGAACTGGCTGTATTCCGGCGGCAAGGTCGCGGCAAACTCCAACAGGCCGTCGAGGTCCGCCTTTTCCCACGCCGGCAGCAAATGCAACAAAGCCGACTGTTTCGCGGTCCCGTCGGGCAAAGCCCGGGCCCAGGCCAGCGCAGCGGCCAGATCGCGCGCGGCCCAGGCCGGCACCGACTGGCCGAGCAAATCGCCTTGCAACGGGTCCGGTGGCAGCGCGGCGGCAAAGGCGGCGGCGAAGGCGGAATCTTTGACCGAAAGCGCAGCGTGCATCCGGCGTGCCTCGGTATCCTCGCTTGCAGCGGATCGCAGGTCGGTCGGCCGGGAATGCGCGGTGTCCCATGAACCCCGGGGGGATTGGCCGGCAGTCTTTGGCGCGACGGCGGGCTGGTCATTTTTAACCGGCGCGGTGGGCGCGCGCGTGGCCAAGCCGGAACCGAGCCAGAGAAGCACGGCCAGGCCGAGCCCGAGGCCGCCCGTTCCTCCGAGGAGGAACGGGGACCTGATGAGGCTCGCGCGAGCCGGTTTCATCGTGCGCTCACGGCGTTGCCTGTTGCACAAGCCCGCTGCCATTGATCGTGACCCGATCGCTGGCAATGCTGCCAACCAAGCGACTGTTGCCGTTGACCGTGACGGTGCCGGCGGGAGCGGTCACGCGAGCGTAGATCGACACGTTGCCATTGAGCGTGACGCCGCCGGAAGTGACCTTGAGCACCAGCCATTCAGGATGGGCGGCATTGCCGGCGGAGCCATTCGCATTCAACTGACCGCCGAGAATCAGGACGACCGGACCGACCACTTGGATCTGGCTGCTGCCGTTCAGTGTCAGCGCCTGCAGGTTGTAAACCGCCGGCTGGGTCGCGCCCGGCACACCTAGAACGAAGCTGCTGCTTCCGTTCGCGGTGAAGTTGCCGTAGGTGCCTGCCGGGACGCTCACCGCGCCGACGTTGCCGTTGAGGGTCAGGTTGCGCAGCGCCGCCCAGTCCGAGACCGACTGGCTGGAGTTGTTGAGCGTGACGTTGACGGTGCCCGTCGGCGCGGGCGGGGCGTTCACCACCGGCATTGAAACGGGCTCGGTGTGGCGTTTGATGACCCCGACCGACGATCCGCCGTTGAGCGTGATCTGGTAGTTGGCTGGCGAGGCGCTGCCGCTGCCGTCCACGATACCGGCATAGGTGCCATTGCCATTGACCTTGATGGTCGGAGTTCCGGGCACGAGCAGGTCACCGGAAATGGACGCCCCGCCGTTCAGGGTGATATTTTCGCCCAGCAGCACCTGCACCCGGCCGTCCACCTGACCATTGAGGGTGGGCGCGTGGCGCACGAGTATAGTGGTGGGCGGAGGAAGCGTCGTCGCCGTGGCGGGGACCGACCAATCGGAATCGCCGGCGATCGACTGGGCCCGCACCTGGTAGGTGTAGGTTGTCTCCGGCGTCAGGCCGGTGTGGGCGAACAACGCGGCCGCGCCGGTGTAGATCGTGCTGAAATCCGTGGAGCCGGTCTTGCTCTGCAGTTTATAGGCCGCGGCCTCGGGCACGGTCGACCAGTTCACGTCGATTTCCGTGGAGGACACCGGTGTGGCGGTGAGACCGTTTGGAACATCGGTAACCGGAGTCACCGTGATGGTGAAGGCATGCGCGGCGCTGGTGTCCGCGCCGCCATTGGCGGTGCCGCCGCTGTCGAGCAGGCGCACCGTGACATTGGCACTGCCGCTGGCATCGGCGGCCGGTGTGAAGGTGAGCGTGCCGGCGGGAGAAACGGCGGGCTGCGTCGAGAACAGCGCGCTGTTGTCATTGCCCACGATGAAACTTGCCGCTTGCCCGGATTCGTTGGGCGGACCGGCGCTGATGGCGGCCGCCCATCCGGTCACAGTCTGCGGACCGGCGTCTTCTGCGACAGTCTGGTTGCCGCCGTCCGCGAAGCTGGGCACGTCGTTCACCGGCGCGATGTCCAGTGAGACCACGGACGCCGGGGAATCAAGGGAGCCATCGCTCACCTTGAAGGTGAAGCTGTCACTGCCGTTCGCGTTGGCCGCCGGCGTATAAGACAGGTTCGGCGCGGTGCCGCTGAGCACACCCTTGGCCGGCAACGACAGCACGGTGTAGATGAGCGGGGTGTTTTCGGGATCGCTGCCGCTCAACGTGACGGGCACGGCGCCGCCGTCCTCCAGCAATCCGACCGTCTGCGCATTCGCAACCGGCGGGGAATTGAGGACCTCCAACACGAACGACGTTTGCGTCGAGCTCACGCCATCGGACACTGTCAGGGTGACCGTGGCGATGCCGGACTGGCCGGCGACGGGTGTGACGGTCACGGTGCGCGCGTTGTCCGCGCCGCCGAATACGATATTGGTGTCGGGGAGCAGATTCTGGTTCGACGAACTGCCCGTGATCGAGAGGCCGGCCGCCGCGGTTTCCGCGTCGCTTACCGTGAACGCCAGCGGACCGGCGGAACTGTCGGCCGGGATGGACTGGTTGGCGATGGGGGAAATCACCGGGGCGTTGCCAACCACCGGCCGGGAGCCGAGGAAATCGTGCCACGCCTGCAGCATCGGGCGGAACGCGGCGTTGTTGACGTCGCCGACATACACCTCGGTGTATTCGCTGTTGTAGGTGTTGTAGCCCCATTCCATCGCGTCGGTCGGCGAGCCGTTGAGGGTCATGTTCACATGGCCGTCATTGAACGGATTCGTCCAGCTGCCGAGCATCTGGAAGCTGCCCCACGCCTCGTCGCGCGCCGCAAACATCGGCGAGGCGAAGCTCGTGATCGGCGTCGCGGAATACGGGTCGACGTTCGGGCCGCTGCGCTTGGCCGCGAGCAACTCCATGAAGAAACCGATGCGCGGGCGGATCACGCCGTTGAACTCGGCGAGCAACTGCTCGCGGAGCCAGGTCGCGGAACTCTTGCCGCCGTAGCTGGCATTTTCATTATCGTTGACGGGGAAGAAGCCGACCTGCACGCGCTTGCCGGGGAAGCTGTCCTGGAAGAGGCGCAAATCATCCTGCACGGTCTCAAGGAGTTTCTGGCGTGTGTAGCCAGGCAATGCGCTGAGGCTGGCCGTGTTGGGATCGCGGATGCCGGTCGTGCCACCGGGCAGGTAGGGATCGAGGACGACGAGCCGCGGGTTGGTGCGCAACGGCGCGCCGTCGGCGAGGAACGAGGCCATCGCCTCGACCAACGCGTGGCGCCGCGCGCGCAGGAACGGATCCCACGGCACGGCGCGGGTGGTGCTCCCGTCGGCCCAGGTGGTGACCCCCGCGGTGGCGGCGATGTAGGCCGGTTCGCCGGGCACGACGATGATGGAGAGTTTCTTGTCGGCCGGCAGCTTGTTCAGCGCGTTTTGGATGACAAAGAAATCGTATTGGCCGAGGCCGCCCTCAACCTCATCCCAAGAGACGCGCAACGTATAGCCGTCCACGTGCGTCTTGGTCGCGAGGTTCGTCATGTTCCCGTCGCGCAAACTGACGCCGAGACCGAAGGTGGTCGTGTAGTTCAGCGCTCCGACGCTATCGAGGAGGAAGACGCCGCGGGACTTTGCGAACTGCTCGGACGGAGCCGATGGATCGGTGACGACATAGAGGAATTGCGCACGCCGGATGATGTCGCCGTCGCTCACGGCAAGCGTGATGGTCGCGGCACCGCGCTGTCCCGGCGTGGGCGTGAGGGTGACGGTGCGGTTTTCGTCCGTGCCGCCGAGCATGATGCCGGAGTTCGGCACGAGGGCGGCGTTCGACGAGGAAGCGGTCACGAGCATACCGGTAGCGGCGGTCTCGGCATCATTCAGTTTGAACGACACCGGCTGCGGGGCCGTGCCAATGTCCGCGGCCTGGTAGGTCGCCAGGTTGGTGATGGACGGCGCGGTGTTGCCCGAGACGACGTCGAGCACGAAGGCCGTCGCGGTGGTGTTCGGGCCATCGGAAACGTTCAGCGTCACGACCGCGCGACCGGTCTGGCCGGGCGCGGGCGTGACGGTGACGGTCCGACCCCAGTTCTGCTGGGCGGGGTTCGACGGCCCGAACACGATCGAGCCGCTGGGCAGGAGTGTGGAATTGGTCGAGGAGGACGTGAGTGTGAGGGTGTTCTCGGCGCTCTCGGTGTCCTTCACGACCAGCGTCAACGGGCCGTAGGAGCCGCCCGAGACGATCATCTCGTTGGCGACGCCCTGGATCACGGGCGGGGTGTTGCCGGCAACCGGGCTGGCGACATTGAGCGTGAACGCGCTCACTGAACTCTTGCCGCCCGCATCGGTGACGGTGATGGAGACGGTCGCGCGGCCGGTCTGGCCGGTGGCGGGGGTGAGCGTGAGCGTCCGGCTGGCGCCGCTGCCGCCGATCACGATGCCGCCGATGGGCAGCAGGGTCTGGTTGGTGGAACCGCGCGTGAGGACCAGCGAGCCGGCCGGCGTCTGGTCGTCGCCGATGGTGAACGACTGCTGCGGCACGGCGGCACCGGGCGCCACCCGGAGGTCGGGCATCCAGGAGATGGTCGGACGATGGTTCACACTGCCCGGCGCACCAGCAAGGGTGAGCGTGTAGGCCTGCGTCGCGGAAACACTGTTCGCATCGGTGGCCTGCACGGTGAAATTGAAAGTGCCGCTTTGCGTCGGCATGCCGGAGAGAACGCCGTTGCTGCCCAGCGCGACCCCCGCGGGCAGCGCGCCGGCGGTTTGGGTCCACGACACCGGGGCCGCGGCCCCGGAGGCCGTGAGCGTGATACTGAGCGGCGTGCCGTTCTGGCCGGTCAGCGAGGTGCCGCCCTGGCTGCTGCCGAAGGTGAACGGCGGTGGCGCGCCGGATGTGATAGTGACCGAAAGGATGGTGAAAGCCGAAAGCTGCCCGTTGCCCGCGGTGCTGTCGGTCACGACGATCGCGATTTCCAAGGTGCCGCTCTTGCCCTCCGAAGGTGTGAGCGTGAGCGTGCGATTCTGGCCCGAACCGCCAATCGCGATCTGGCTGTTTTGCAGGAGGCCCGAATAGGCCGTGACGGGCGGCTGTGCGCTACCCGCCACGTCGGTATCGAGGCTGTAGGCCTGGACCGTCAGCGAACCGGCGGCGGTTTCCGTATCGTTCACCATGATGGCAATGGGCGCCGACGGGACGCCGGCAGTCACGGTCACGGTGGCCGGGGCCACAATCGACGGCGCGGTATTGCCGGGAAACGACAAGACACCGGATTGGGTGAACCAAGCGCGGGAAATGACGTAAGCCTCCAGGCGCTTCTGGTTCGTGTCGAAAATCCCGTGCGGCACGCCCTGGTAGAGCAGGAGCCTGTTGGGCACACTGTGTGCAGCGAGACTCGCCTGCAAGTTCACCGACAAAGGATAACTGGGGTCACCCGTGCCATGGAACATCATCACAGGAGCCGTGATGCCCGCGACCTCGGCCGCGGAGGGGACCGAGTTGGTCGAGCTGCCGCCGGTGCCCTGCGCACCGCCGGAGCCTTCGACGACGGCCCGCAGCGGGGCATATGGCGCGGGATCCTCGCCGGCAAAACCGCCGATGAAGTAAGCGCCCATGCTGTGGCCGAACATGGCGACGCGCGTCATGTCGACACCGGGCGTGGCCTGCAAAATCTTCAGGCAGGCCCGGCCGCGGCGGCTGTTTTCCGGAGAATAGCCCTCGTCCACGCCGCCATTCGGCGAGCCGGAACCGGTATGCGTGAGCTCCGGAATGATGCAGACGTAGCCCTCGGCGAGGAAGTTCGGCGCGTGCAGTGAATTAAAATTCGATGCCGAGCCGCCCTTGCCGTGGCAGATGATGATCGCGTGTCCGCGGACCGTGCCGGGAATCCGGAGAAACCCGGTGACTGGCACGCCCGGATCATCCGGATCATCGTAGCTGAAGGTGTTGTTGGCGCCAAACGTGAGTCCAGGCAATGTCGACAATTGGGCGTGCGCGGCGGTGAGCCACAAGCCGAGTATCGCGCCCAGCAGCGCGACGAAGCGAAATCCCGCGACGGGCGGGACGGGACGGAATGATGGGATGGATTTCATTTGGAAATACAGGTTTTGCGGCAACAGCAAGGGAGCGGCCAGGGACGTGACGGTCACTGCGCGGTGACCGTCACGTCATCGATCCAGAGGTTCTCTCCGCTGTCGATCGAGGTGCCCTCGAATTTGAGCCGGAAGTTGGCGTGGAAATACTGGGCGTCGGCCCCGCTGTTATTGAGGGTGATGGTGGCGTGCTGCCAGGTGTCCTCCGCGCCCAGGCCCAGTTCGAGCCGGTTGTCGTAGGACGTGCCGTCAAACAGCTGGAGGTAGACGTCGTCATCGTCATCGATGTCGTCGTCGCGATACCAGAAATCGATCGTGATCGAGCTGTAGCCGGTGGTGTTGAGATTGTCCGAGATCAGGTCGTTGTCGGTCGAGCCGGCATGGGCGGAGAATGTCCCGGCATGTTTCTGCGTGGACGTGCGGTCCCAGTCAGTCGAACCGCCGTCGGTCCAGTTGTTGAAGTTGGCCTCGAAATCCTCGGTCAGCAGCGTCACCGGGCTGCTCGGAAGAGTCGTGGCGGGGAACGAGGCTGCATAAGGGGTGGTGCCGGCGGAAGTGGTGGCATTGACGCGATAGGCATATTCCGTATCAGGCGACAATCCGGAGTCGCTGAAGGCGGCGGTGGCGCCGGTATAGATCGTGGCGAACGTGCCTCCGACGGTCCGCCGCTGGAGCGTGTAGGAGGTGGCGCCAGGCACGGTGTTCCAGGCGACGTCGACTGCGCTCGACGACGTCGACATGGCCATCAGGCCGGTGGGTGCGGCGATGGTCGCGAGGTAATCATGCCAGCCCTGCAGCACGGGGATGAAGGCGGTGTTGTCCATGTCCCCGATGTAAACCTCGGTGTAGCGGCTGTTGTAGGTGCCGTAACCGTATTCCATCGCCTCGTAAGGCGTGCCGTTGATGGTGTTGCCCACGTGTCCGTCGTTGAAGGGGTTGGTCCAGCTGCCGAGCATCTGGAAGGAACTCCAGGTGTCGTTGCGCGAGTCGTAGAGCGCCTGCCCAAACGCGGTCACCGGTGTGGCCGTGTAGGCGGCCTCGGGTAGCGGACGCGTGGACGCGAGCAACTCCATGAAGAAGCCGACCCGCGGCCGGTGGGAGTCATCGAACTCCGCGAGCAATTGCCCGCGCAGCCACTCCCAGGCGGCGACTCCGCCATAGGAGGCGTTCTCGCTGTCGAGCACCTTGAAGAATCCGAGCTGCACGGTCTTGCCCGGGAAATTGTCCTGGAAAACGTGCAGATCCTGTTGCACCGCCGCGAGCAGGTTGGCGCGCGAATAGCCGGGCAGTGAGCTGAGATTGGCGGAGTTCGGATCGCGAATGCCGGTATGGCCGCCCGGCAGGTAGGGATCGAGAAAGAGCAGCCGCGGATGCACGGCGAGCGGGATGCTGTCCACTTCGAAGGCCGCCATCGCCTCGATCAACGCCTGCCGGCGCGCCTGCAAATACGGATCCCACGGCACAGCGCGGGTCGTGCCGGCATCGTTCCAGGTCGTGGCCGCCCCCGCCGCAACATAGGTGGGCTCGGGCTGGACCACGATGATCGAGAGAAACTGCCCGGCCGGAATCAGTGCCATGGCGTTCTCAATGAGGTGGAAATCGTAGGCGCCCGCGGTCGTCGAACTTTCGACATCGTCCCAAAACACCCGGAGCGTGAAGCCGGTGACGTGGGCGGCGCCGTTGACGTCGCCGGAATCGCGGATGTTCGCGTCGCGCAGGGTGACGCTCTTGCCGAAGGTCGTCGTGTAAGCCGTGCCCGAGCCGCTATCGAGGATGAAGACGCCATTGGACCGCGCGAACTCGTTGGTGGCCGCGGCCGGGTCGTAGACCACGTAAAGAAACTTCGCCTGCCGGGTGATGTCGCCGTCGCTGACGTTGATCGTGATGGTGGCGGCGCCGGTCGTGGAAGCCGTGGGCGTGACCGTGACATTGCGGCTGCCGCCACTGCCCCCCGGGGTGAGGCCGGTGTCGGGCACCAGGCTCTGGTTTGACGACGTGACGGTGATGCGCAGATCCGCCGCATTGGTCTGCTGGGCGCCCGAGTCGCTCACCGCGAACGCGACCACGCCGTTGGTGGCCGGCAGATCCTGCCGCTGAAACGTCGCCAGGCTGGTGACAACGGGAGCAGCGCTGTTGCTGGCCACCGCATCCAGCACGAAGGCCGTGTAGGTGGTGTTCCCCACCCCATCGGTGGCCCTGAGCGTGACGGTCGCCCGCCCGCTTTGGTTGGCGGGTGGCGTGACCGTCACGGTGCGACCGTAGTTTTGCCCGCCGAAGCTGACGGTGGGGGCGATCGTTCCCGTCGAGGTGGCCGTGGGAGTGATGGCGCTTTCCACCCCGTCGGGCCCGGGGCTGCCGCTGTCCTGCACGACCCAAGTGACCGGGCCGTAGGTGGTGGTGGGCGCGCCGGTGTTGACCGGCATGGTCCAGTTGGGGATGCGGGCCAGCGAAGTGCCGGAGGCGGAAGACGCCCGCTGCAGGGTGAAGGCCGTGGCGGACGACTTGGCCGGAGTGCCACCGTCGGTGACCGTCAGGGTGATCGTGGTGACACCGTTGCCGCTGGGTGTGTTGTTGAACGTGATGGTGCGCGATGCGCCAGTCGTGGAAACCACCACGTTGGACGAGGCATACCACGTGTTGTCGGATGACGAGACGGTAACGACCAGTGAGTTCAGCGCAGTGACATCGTCGCCGACCGTGACGCTCTGGCCGGCAAAGCTGCCAGCGGTGATGCGCTGGTTGGGCACGTAGCCGATGGTTGGCCGATGGTTGACTTGCGCGAGAAGCAGGGAGGGCAGCGAGGCGGCAAGCAGCCAGACCGCCTGCCGGAAAGCGCGGGAAACGAAGAGTGAAATTATTATTGGGGATCTCATTGGAGCAGGGGGTTAAAATCCGCACAGGAATGGCCGCTCGTCCGTGCATGCGGGCCACCCCTGTGCGGGGTGAGGTTGGGTTTGATCTTTAAGGGCAAGGCGGGTGGCCGGCAGGAGGGAGGATCTGCTTCACCATCACAGTGAGCCGCAGATCCCGTGAGACTCGTTGTTACTGGGCGGTGACCGTCACGTCATCGATCCAGAGGTTCTCCCCGCTGTCGATCGAGGTGCCCTCGAATTTGAGCCGGAAGTTGGCGTGGAAATACTGCGCGTCGGCCCCGCTGTTGTTCAGGGTGATGGTGGCGTGCTGCCAGGTGTCCTCCGTGCCCAGACCCAGCTCGAGCCGGTTGTCGTAGGACGTGCCATCAAACAGCTGGAGGTAGATGTCGTCATCGTCATCGATGTCGTCGTCGCGATACCAGAAATCGATCGTGATCGAGCTGTAGCCGCTCGTATCGAGATTGTCCGAGATCAGGTCGTTGTCGGTCGCGCCGGCATGGGCGGAGAAACTGCCCGCGTGTTTCTGCGCGGACGTGCGATCCCAGTCGGTCGCCCCACCGTCGGTCCAGTTGTTGAAGTTCGCCTCGAAATCCTCGCTTAGCAGCGTCACCGGACTGCTGGTCAGCACGCCGCAAGTGACCAGCCAGTCGTGAAAGCCCGACAGCATTGCGTCATAGAACTCGGGCGTCTGATGCAGGTTGTGCTGCAGATTGCCGCTCAACCCGGACGTATCGAAGGTGATCCGGTCGTTGGGAATGCCGTTGCCATCGAGCACATCGACGAAATTTTCCGAAAAGGCCGGGCTTACGCTCGGATCGACGGTGCCGTGAAACATCAGGAAGGGTGTGACGACTGGATCCGCCTGGGTGTCGGTCGGCGCCGCCTGCATCTCGGAATTTCCGCCAATGGTGCAGCCGCCGGCGCTGAAGCCGCCGGCCTTGAGGCCGCTTCCGATGACCGCGGCCATGCCAATCGTGGCATAGGCTCCCTTGCTGTGGCCCCAGATGGCAATGCGATCCGGATCGACATTGCTGAGAGCCAGCAGGGCCGCATAGCAGATCTGTCCCCGCTCGCGGTTGGCCGGGCTGTCGCCGGAACCGGCACCGGTGTCATCAATGCCTGCGCCACCGCGGTGGGTCAGGGTCGGGCAAATCGCCACCAGGCCCCACGGCACCATGTCCTCGGCCACCGGCTGGGAATAGTTGGACACCGAGCCTCCCTGGCCGTGGTTGATGATGATCGCGGGAAAAGGTCCGGTGCCCGCCGGGGTCAGGATCACACCATTGAAGGAATTGTCGTGGCTGCCGTTGGGCCCGGGTCCGTTCGCCGTATCGGGATCGGTGTAGACGAAGGTTCCGTCACCGTTGATGACGAAGCCCGTGGGCAGGGCGGCGGACAAGGGGTTCGACAGGAACACAAACAGGGTCCAGACGGAGAGCGGCGCAACGATGCGCGACGTGAACATCCCGACATGACGGGCGAGGCAGTGGAGGTATGACATGGCGAAAAAGAGTTGGGGTGGGCGTTGAAATGACCTGGGGCGAGGAGGAAGAGGCGGGGAAAAAGGGACAAAGCGGCAGCTTCCTCGATGGGAGGGGATGGATCGCCGCCGGCGTTTTCGCGCCGGCGGCAAGGGAGGGTAACTACGATCGGCGCGGCGGCGGCGCTAATGCGGGGGGTTGGTGGTGAGGGGTGGGCCTGGGGGGAGTCGTCTTTCGATAGTGGGGGTCGGAACCACACCGTTGGCATCGGCCACGCGGAGGACAAACGACCGGGTTGTCGTCCGCATGTGGTCGGAAACGGTGAGGAAGATAGTGGTGGTGCCAGCCTGACCAGGCACGGGCAAGGCCTCCACGCTGCGCTCCGCGCCCTGGCCTGCGAGTTTGAGGCTCGCAGCGGGCAGAAGCTTGGAGTTGGAACTGGCCACCGTAACCGCCAGCTCGGTGGGCTTGGCGTCCGCATCGCCCACGGAAAATTTATAGGGGCCGGCCGGTTCGCCTGCCTTGGCCAGCTGATCGGCCGGAGGCGTGGCCATCGGCGCAGCATCACCGCGCGGATCGAGCACGCCCTGGGATGTGAACCACTCGTGGATCAGCGTGAGCACGGTGGCCCGCGTTGCCGGATTGGTGGGAAGGCTGTGATCGGTGTTTTCGAAAATCACGCGCCGGTTCGGCACTTTGTTTTTCTCCAGCACCTCCTGCAAAGCGGCCGAAGCCTGGTGCGGGACGGCCTGGTCCACGTTGCCATGGAGAATGAGAAACGGCGCGGTGATGTTTGCCGCCAGTTCCCTGGGCGGGGACGCCAGCCCGGGACGCGGGCCGAGACCGCCCGCGCTGATCGCCGCGGCCTTGATCTTGCCGCCCGCCGTGCCGCAATACCCGATGGTGAGGAATGAGCCCATGCTGTGACCGGTGACGGCAACCCGCTTCATGTCTACGCAACCGAGCTGTTCAAGGATGCCCAGGCAGGTGGCGTCGCGCGCGATGTTCTCCTCGCTGGCACCGTCCTTGCCCTGAATGTCGGTGCCGGCCACGTGGGTCAGCGTAGGGCAGATGCAGACAAGGCCCCACTGCACCATCTCCCGCGCCCAATTGAGTGAGAACTGCTCCGGCCGTCCGCCCTTGCCATGGTTGATGATGACGGCGGGAAACGGCCCCTGCCCTTCCGGTTTCAGCAGGTAGCCGGCGAAGGTGCGCCCGGGCGAGGAGTAGGTCCACTTTTCCCCGGTGAGCTGAAATCCTCCGTTTGGGTCTTCCGCGGCGAGAAGCGCGGAAGGGAATCGGCCCGCCCACAGGGCGAGGCAAAGAAAACCCAGGATGTTCCGGAGCCTTTTCATTCGGAGTGAAGGGGTGAAGTGGGGTTCGTTCGGCGCTCAACTGCAGCGCGAGCGAACTTCACCTTGGCCGGTGAACCGCGTCGGGGCGAAGGTGCACTTGGTCAACCCGTTTTTATGCCAGGGAGGGGGCCGGCAAAAATCCACGCCATTCCCCCATGCTCCCGGGCCCGGCCGCAATTGCACCCGTTTACCTTCGCACTTGCGCAGCGGGTCAATCTCGCTACGTGTGTCCGGCCTTACCCCCGATGCCTCCGAACGCGCCCATTACCATGCAGGATATCGCCGACCGGGCGAAGGTATGCAAATCCACCGTGTCACTCGCATTGCGCAACAGCCGCAAGATCAGCCAGGAAAAACGCGAGCGGGTGCAGGCGCTCGCGCGGGAAATGGGCTACCGTCCGAATCCCCTGGTGTCGGCCCACATGGCTTTTCTGCGCACGATCGGCCCGGTGAAGAAGAGCGGCCAGTGCATCGCGTTCGTCGGGCATCGCGACCTCGCCGACCTCGACACCGACACCCTGACCCCGCTGCAACTTTACCACTCCGGAGCGAAAGCCCGGGCCAACGAGATCGGCTATGAGCTGGAATTGTTCAACCTGTTCGGCCCGGGGATGAGCGGCCGCCGCCTCTCGCAAATCATGATTGCCCGCGGCATCTCCGGGGTGATCATCGGGCCGCTGAGCGAGGGCATGGGCCTGACCGACGTGTCGCTCGACTGGGATGCGTTCGCGATGGCGATGATCGAGCACACCTTCATCAAGCCGCGCCTGCACAAGGTCTGCAACGACGAGATCTCGACGATCGGCCGCCTCATCCAGCGGTTGCTCGACTATGGTTTTGAGCGCATCGGCATCGCGATGCCGGGCCACATGGACGAGCACGCGAACCATTACTGGCTGGCCGGATTCCAGACCTACCAGGCGCTCGCGGCGTCCGCGCACCGGGTGCCGCATCTCATCACGTCGAATTGGGGCAAGGAACAATTTCTGAAATGGCACAAACGCTGGAAGCCCGAGGCCATCATCACCATCGGCAACGACTGCGTGCGCTGGTTGCGCGAGGCCGGCGTGCGTGTGCCCGAGGAGGTTTCCTGCGCCACGCTCTATTGGAAGAAGAACCGGCCGCATCTCAGCGGCTATTATCAGAACCACGAAAAAATGGCCGCCGCTGCCGTCGACCTGGTGGTGGAGCAGATCAACCGCAATGAGCGCGGCCTTCCCGAGAGCGAAAAGACGATCTTGATCCAGGCGGAATGGAAGGATGGCTCCACGGTGCGCCCGAGGGTCGACGTGCCCGAGGCGGAACCGTTGCTGGTCTGGAAGCGCTGAAGTGGCCGCGGTCGACGGGCGCCGGGATTTTGGGCGCACCCGGTTCTTCCCCGATCCAATAAAAGACCACTCTTCGAAAAACGGGTGTAACGGCACATCGCTCGTCGGGCGTGGGCTGGCGAAGTGGAGTGGCGGCGCCTTCCTGATCGTTTGTGTATCCCGGTTTCCCGGGAAACCCCGGCGCCTGCCTGCCCTGCTTCAAACCCATCGCGTTCCGCGCTCACGTTCTCCGTTTCCATGGATCCATCCACCCCGGCTGTTGCCGCCGATTCACCCGCCGGCGGCCCCGCCCCGTCGGAAAAATCCCCGCAGAGCGCCGAGCGCCTCCCGGCCGGGGAGAAGGGCGCGCTCGGCATTGGCGAAGGCGTCATCAACCTGAACGTCAACCTGCCGAACGTATTGTCGAACCCCGTGTTCAATCTCTACCTCGGGGTGAATCCATTTCTCACCGGAATCGCGCTGACCATTCCGCGCCTTTGGGACGGGTTCATCGATCCGGTGATGGGACACATTTCGGACAACGTGCGGTGGAAATATGGGCGCCGCCGTCCATTTCTCCTGGCCGGCGGCATTCTCACCGCAGTGTTCGGCTTTGCCATGTGGCTGTTCCCCGTGGGCCGCAGCGAGACTTTCTATTTCGTCTACCTGCTCGGCAGCTCGATCCTGATGTATACATCGATGACGATCTTCGCCGTGCCCTACGGCGCGATGGTGATGGAGGCCACCTCGAATTACCACGAGCGCACCCGCCTGATGATTGTGCGCTTCTTCTTCACCTACGTCACTCTGCTCGTCGTGCAATGGCTCTTTGCCATCACCCAGCTGAAAGCGTTCGCGAATCCCGTCGCGGGGGCCCGCGCGGCGGGCGGCATCGTGGCCGGGCTCACCTTGCTCTGCGCGCTGATCCCCTTCTTCTTCGCCCGCGAACGTCGGGCGGCCCCGCCCGCCAGCACCCGGCCGAAGCTCCTGTTCTTCGCTTCGCTGAAGGCGACTCTGCGCAATCGTTTTTTCCTCGTCGTCGTCGGCGTCTACACCCTGGGTTTTCTCGGCGCCACCATGACGGCCAATCTCGGGCTATATACGAACATCTATTATGTGCACCACGGTGACGCGCGCACCGCCTCCATCGTCCAGGGCTGGGCTGGCACCACCGGCATCCTGGCGGCCATGACGCTGATGCCCTTGCTCCACGTCTTTGGCACCCGCGTCGACAAGCGGCGGGCGCTTTTCGCCTGCCTGTGTCTCTCCCTGGTTGGCGCCGCCGGCAGCTGGTTTCTCTACGACCCGGCCCTGCCCTACCTGCAACTTGTAGCCAAGGGGCTTATCTCCCCCGGGCTCTGCGCGCTGTTGATCTTCTCCTCGTCGATGCTGGCCGATGTCTGTGACGAGGACCAGCTGCGCACCGGGCACCGGCGGGAAGGCATGTATTGGGCCGTCTTCAGCTGGATCCAGAAGACCGCCCTTTCCCTGTCCTTCACGGTGGCCGGATTCATCCTCTTGAAGACCGGCTTCAACTCGTCGCTGCCGGTCCAGAGCGAGTCCACCGTCTTCTGGATCCGGCTTTCCTACACCGCCATCATGACGCTGACTTTCGGCGGCGCGCTGCTGTTGCTTTGCAGCTACCGGCTCACCGAGGAGCGCATGCGGGAGATCCGCCACGCATTGAGCGCCGCCTGAGGTTCGCCTGGGCGTGCCGGCTGCCCCTTGCGACTACTGGCCCGGCCTCCGCACGGTGATCGTGTCGCCGATATCAAAAACCATCAGGTCCTCGCCCAGTTCCAACGGCCCCGCGTAGTGCTTTCTGGTCTCCGGGAAAATGTCGTCCGCGGTGGCAGCCGGCAGGACGATGTGGGAATACACCGCCAGTTTCGGTTTGACCCGGGCGAATACCTCCCCGGCCTGGGCGGGCGTCATGTGGTGGTCGAGGATGGCCTTGGCCCGCTCCGCCGCATAACCCGCGCGGCGCAGACTCTCCGGCACCGCCACCTCGTGGATCAGCAGGTCCACTCCCTGCGCGTGGCGGATGAGATTCTCGGAATACCGCGTGTCGCCGGACAGCACCACCGAGTGTCCGGCGTAGTCTATCCGATAGCCAAAGGCCGGCGTGACGGGAGCGTGATCGACCGCGAACGCCGTCACCTTCACGCCGTTGCGCTCATACACCAAGCCTTCCGTGATGTCCTGCGCCTGCACCAGGATGCCCTGGGGGTGCGGACGGTCGTCATACAGGCGGATGCGAATGTCGAACTCGAACGCTTCGTCGAGATGCTTCATCATTGCGACGGTCCCGGCTGGCCCCCAGACACGAAATGGAACTTCCCGCCGGCCATTCACCCATCCCGTCAGCCACATGTCCGGCAGCCCGACGATATGGTCCGAGTGCAAATGTGTCAGGAACAGCGCATGCACGTCCTTGATCGGCACCTGCAGCTGAAACAGACGTTGCAGCGCGCCCCGACCCGCGTCGAACACCAGGATTTCGCCGCCGGCCTCCACCAGCGTGCTCGGTCCGAACCGGTTCATCACCGGCGGCGGACACCCGGTGCCCAGGAGCGTCACCCTGATCGCCGGACCTTCGGCCAGCGTCAGGGCGGGAAGCAGCAGCACAAGACTCACCCACCGGCCGCACCTTGCGCTCCGTCTGAGCGGTGCAGTCCGCGGGAAGACGGCGATGCACGGAACTGAATGTTTTGGCGCCACGGGCGGGCACCCTTGGATTCCCGGTTGGGCGCGGCGAGCAGATTCAACGGGAATCCGGAAAATGTTCCACCGCTTATCCCGGTCAACGGAGTTACCAAGTTTCGCGTGGCGGCGGCATCGCCCTGCTTGCTCACTGCCTTCAGCTCGCCTCACTTACCCCCTGCCCCCTCCCATGAAAAACCATCCCCTCTTTGCCATCGCGGCGTTGGCCGCGGTCCTCGTTGCCACGACCCGGGCTGCGGAGTCCGTGAAACTCACCCCGCTCCAGCAGCAAGCGGCAGCGCTGCGCTTTGCCCCGGGCGAAAAGGCTGTCTTCCTGGGTTTGTTCACGCATCTCGAGCCTTATGCCAGCCTGGCCGACAAGCTCGACAGCCTGAACCGGCTCATCGCCAAGAATCCTCACATCACCGGCATCACCCTGAAAATCCAGTGGAAGCAATTGCATCCCGCGAAGGACACCTACGACTGGGCCGGCGTGGAAAATCTCGTCCGCACCGCGAACCAGGCGGGCAAGCTCGTCAATTTCGCGCTGATCCCCGGTGCCGCCGCGCCGGACTGGATTTTCACCGAAGGCGTGGTCAGGGCCGGCCCGTTCGAGTTCGGCCGGCAAAACACGACCGCTCCGCTCCCCTGGGACCCGAAGCTCATGGAACTGTTCAGCGCCGACCTGAAGAAACTCGCCGGGCGCTACGGCGATGACCCGCGCATCTTCCAGATCGAGGTGCTCGGGCACAATTACAACCCCGGTGGCGAGGAGATGCACTCGCCGTCCGTGGAAGCCATGAAGCCCTACGACTGGTCAAAGGAAAAGGTCCTCGCCAACTGGAAATACTGGATCGACCAATACGCAGCACTTTTCCCGCACAAAAAACTCAGCCTGGTCATCTCGCAGATGTATCGCGGCAGCGGCATGGAGCTGCCCGAGAAAGTCACCGCCTATTTCATGGAGCGCTGCGCCGGCCGGGGTGTCCTGCAGACCCACCAGATGGGCGGCCGCACCGACCGGTTGGTCGAGTCCGGGCAGATTTGCCGCGAACACAGCCGCCTCGCGCCCAACTGCCATGAGGCCGTGCTCTCCTTCAAGGAATCCCCCGATCGCCAGGGCACGCCGGCCATGACCATCTACAACGCCCGCCAGGCCGGCGACAATCTCCTCTACTTTCAATTCTGGCGGCGCGACTGCGAAGATCCCCAATATGCCAAGGCCTTCCTCGATGCTTACGCGAAATATTCGCAAGTTCCGCTGGAAAATCTCAAGGAGCGCCTCGTCGCCGACGGCCTCTACGTCCCGCCGGAGACCCGGGAACCAACCCCCGCCCCCTCTCCGCCCGCACTCAAGCCGCCGGACAGCACGCGCTAGTTTATGCCGTAAAGCCTGACCGATCAAGTTGCTCCGGACCACGGCGGAGCTGTCGCACGGCCTGGTCTTGCAGTCCAGTTAAACGGGTCCAACAGCGGCGGATTTGTAGCTCTCACGGCGAGCCGGACTATCCCGCGGTGCAAGCGTTCCACCACGATTGGCCCCGCGCCAACCGGAGGGTGTTTGCGTCGCAGCTCTTCCACCCTTTCATGACTGAGACCCGACTCATCACCCATCATGGCCCCGGCCTGTTTCACACGATGGACGGGCCGTCCGGCAGCGACCCACTGGTGCTCCTCCACTCGCTCGGTTGCGACTCCAGTTTGTGGGATGCGGTCGTCCCGGCTTTTTCGAGCGTGCGTCAGGTGCTGCGTTACGACCTGCGCGGTCATGGTCGTTCGGAAGACGGTGCGGAGGAATGTTCGATCGAGGATCATGTCGATGACCTGCTGGCCCTGCTGGACGCCTGCGATCTGCCACGCGCAACCCTGGTGGGCAATTCCGTCGGCGGGATGATCGCATTGGCCGCGGCACTGCGGGTTCCCACCCGGGTGCGCCACCTCGTGCTGTGCGCCACCGGGGCCCGCCTCGGCACACCCGACGGGTGGAGCGACCGCATGGTCGCCATACGCGAGCACGGCCTCGACGCCATGGCCGACCACGTCCTTCCGCGCTGGTTCGTTCCTGATTTCGCCACCCGCCGGCCCGGGCTCTATGCCGGCTACCGCGCCAGGTTCGCGGGTATGTCCGTTGCCGGCTATCTGGCCACCTGCGCCGCGCTGCGCGACGCTGACTACACCCGGCAGGTTCCCGCCCTGCGGTTGCCCACCTTGGTGCTCAACGGGGAAAAAGATCTTACCTGCCCACCCGCCGCCGGCCGGGAGCTGGCGGACCGGATCCCCGGCGCCTGCTGGCGATCCATCGCCGATGCCGCCCACCAGCCGCCCGTCGAACAGCCCATGGCCTTCAACACCGCCCTGAGCTGCTTTTTGGACACCTAGCCATGAGTGATCTTCCACGCCAAAGGACCGCCAAGGAGCAACTCGAGGACATTCCGGGGACGTATGTGTTCAACCGCGAGCGTTGCCGGCTGGGGCTGCACCTCAATCTGTTCTTCTCGTCGTTGCTCAAGGCGGAAAACCGGGAGGAATTCCAACGCGATGAGGCGAAGTATCTCAATAAGTTCCAACTGGGTGACGAGCAGCGTCGCTGCGTGCTGCAGCGGGATTGGACCGGCATGCTGAAGCTCGGCGCCAACATCTACCACATGTCCAAGCTTGGTGGCACGGATCGCGTCACCTTCCAGTATCTCGCCGGCTGCATGGCCGGCATGTCGCAGGAAGATTACCGGAAAATGATGATGCAGGGCGGCCGGCCGCTCGAGGGCAACCGCAGCAAGTCGGCAAGCAAACCCCGGGAATGAACCTCCATGGCTAAAATACTTGCAGGCATCGGCACTTCCCACGTCCCCGCCATCGGCGTGGCGATGGACACGGGCATCACGGATCAGCCCTATTGGAAACCGCTGTTCGACGGTTACGGCCCCGTGCGCGACTGGCTCGCGAAGACCAAGCCGGATGTCGTGATCCTGGCCTACAACGACCATTGCGTCGCCCTGTCGCCGGAGACCATTCCCACCTTTGCCATCGGGGTCGGCGACGAATTCATCCCCGCGGACGAAGGCTGGGGGCCGCGCCCGGTGCCGGTGGTGAAGGGTGATTCGGACCTCGCCTGGCATCTGGCCGAGTCGCTGATCCTGGATGAGTTTGATCTGACGATCATGAACCAACTGAAGGTGGACCACGGCCTGACCGTGCCGTTGTCCATCGGCTGCGGCCAGCCGGCGGAGTGGCCGTTCAAGGTCATTCCGATCGAAGTCAACGTTGTGTTATATCCGCAACCGACCGGCCGGCGCTGCTACGCCCTGGGCCGCGCCATCCGCAAGGCGGTGCAATCCTACGACCGGGACCTCAAAATCGTGGTCTTCGGCACCGGCGGCATGTCCCACCAAATCCATGGGGAGCGCTCCGGCCTCATCAACCGGGAATGGGACACCGCGTTCCTCAACGACCTGACCGCCGACCCGCAGCGGCTCGTCAACCTGACACACGTGGACTACATCCGCGATTCCGGCGCCGAGGGCATTGAGATGATCATGTGGCTCATCATGCGCGGCGCCCTGAATGACGACGTGCAGGAGGTCTACCGCCACTATCACATCCCGGTGTCCAACACGGCCGCGGG
>JAYVZM010000248.1:0-4489 GCA_043783345.1 Verrucomicrobiota bacterium | reverse complement strand
GCCGTTTTTCGACCCCTCGCGAATGAAATTATGTCACAAAGGGGCAGGGGGACCAGCCCACGGAACACACCGAAACAGAGCCGACCGCAAAGGGCTCGAAGGGGAAAGCCCAAAGGATGAGACACCCCCCGTCGCTTCACGCCACCCCTCCCCAAAGGGGACCCAAACCTACGCAAACGAAATTCCCCTCATGGAGCGAGGGTGCCCGTAAGGGCGGGGTGGGGCGGAGGCAGCGCACGGAGCCGCGGCTACCGGCCTTCGTTGCGCGCGCCGCCGGCCGGGGCGACCAGGGCGGCGGTGTTCCAGCGCGGCTGCGCCGCGGAGATCGTATTGAAAGCGTCGATCGTCCGCCTGAAGACCTCCTCGGGGGTGCCGTGAGCGGGGATGGTCACCAGCAGGCCGCGGACCTGGTAATACCCGATCAGCGCCCGCGGGCTCATGGCGTAGGTGTGCTGGAGCAGGCGGATGGAATCGATCCGATCATTCTGGCTCTGCACGAGCCTGGTCTGGCAATCGTCGCAGCAGCCTGCGGTCCGGGGCGGCCGGGCCTTGACATGATAAATGCGCTGGCAGGTGGGGCAGATGCGGCGGCCCAGCAGGCGCGGCACCACTTGGGACGAGGGCAGTTCGTAGAGCACGACGGCATCGAGCGCGAGCGCGTTGGTTTCCAGCAGCAGGTCGAGGGCCTCGGCTTGCAACACGGTGCGGGGAAAACCGTCGAGGACGAAACCGCCGGCGCAGCCCAGGCAGCGGCGGCGTTCGGAAACCATCGCCAGCAGAGCGGCGTCGGGCACGCTGTCGCCGCGGCGGGTGCAGTTGAGCACCGTGCGCATGCCCGGTCCGGCGGCGCCGGGGGAACCGGGGCGGGCCGTGCGGAGGATTTCGCCGGTGGAAAGGTAGCACGCGCCGAGGGCGGCGCCGAGCAATCCGGCCTGGGTGCCCTTGCCGATTCCGGGCGGTCCGAGCAGGATGATCCGGCGGGGTTGGGCGGGTCGGGCGGGCGAATGGCGGCAGACAGCACCGCCACCCTGCAACCAAGCGGTGTGATCACGCGGTGCGTTCATGGGCGGAGCGGTTGAAGCCATTATGCGCCCCGCCTCGGCCGGCCGCACAGCGCGTCTTGCCATAAGCTGCGCATCGGTTGCGGAGACGGGGAGGATTTCGCGGAGATGCGCTTCAAATCAACAGAGGCAAACTCGGTGGGCGCGCCGCCGGACCCTTGTCCGTCCGGCCGTCTTGGCAAGGGAGGTGGTCACCCCACTTGAGGACTACCGGCAGTCCTGTTAAAAAGGAACCCTCGCCCGGGCTATGGCGCGAAATTGTTTAATTTTAAAACCCGCCCTGCCATGCCTCTGAACGCGATTGCCCGAAAATTCACCGTCGTGATCCTTTACGAGCGGCTGGCCTATGTGGGCAAGGCGATGGCCACCTACCTGCACCTGATGAGGGAACTGGCGGACGACTTCGCCCCCGACTTCCGCCTGTGGCGCATTGATCTCGCCCTGGCGCCGGGATTGGCGGCCGAAGCCGAGCGGGACATTGCCGCCGCCGAGGTGATCATCATGGCGTTCAACGGCAGCCAGCCCTGCCCACCGGCGTTTCAGCGCTGGAAGGGTGGCGCAGGCCACGACGGCGGTCTGCCTCCGCACGCGATCATCGCCCTCATGGAGGCGACCAAGGAAGCGGCTCCTCCCACCGGGAGCTGGAGCAACGTCCTGTGCGGCACCGCCACGCAGATCCACTCGGAGGTTTTTGTCTGCGATCCGTCCGGCGGATTCCGCGTCGTGGCGCAGGAACCCGCCGTCCGGGTCGCGCCGGGCAACTGATCCGGCGTGGCGGGAAATTCATTGGAAAATTTTTCAGGGACCAAATCACCCGTCGTCCCGCGGGAGCAACTCCAGTCTTCGCCGTCCACGCCATGAAGCATCAGCGCGAAGAAAAATTTCCGAAACCTTCCCCAGTTACGCCGCCACCCGCCGCCCCGCCGGGATCCGGGGCCAATCCCGGCCGGTCCACGCTATCCGAATGCTGGCGGTCACTTCCCACCGGCCTGCGCGGCACGCGGCTTTACCGCGTCACGCTCCCCGGGGGTGGCGGCGTTTACTGGGCGGCGGCGCCCCTTCACGGCCAGTCGGCCCAACGGCGTTTCGCCAGCGAACTCCACGCGCGCGCCTGGCTCACCCTCGCGACCGCGCAGCATCCGTCCGCCGTGCCCTTTGATCTGGAGGAGTTGAACGGTCCTTTCCGCGCCGCGAGGGTCGCGGCCACCGACCGCGCGGCCCGGCGCGCCGAAGGAAAGGATATTTTTGAAGGGCCCGGGAAAAAGGTGGTGTTATGCCGCATGAAACCATCCTCCCCTTGAAAATGCTCCTCCGGCTCTCCGTTCTCCTGACACTCGGCGCCGCGCTCGCCTCCCCGGCGGTCGCCGCCTTTGAATCCCTCAAGCTCAATCCCGACAACCCGATGCCGCAGTTCCCGCTCCCGCTCAAGGTGGACGGGATCACCAAGGGCAACGCGATCGTCGCCATCAGCGTCAGCGCGGAAGGCAAACTGACCGACTGGCTCGTGCTCGGTTACACCGATGAGATGTTCGCCAAGGAATGCATCGCGGTCCTGAAGGAGTGGCAGTTCACGCCGGCGAAACTCGACGGCACGCCGGTGCCCGCGCGGATCGAGTTCACCTTCAACTTCAGTCTCGAGGGGGCGGTCGTCACCGCGAACATCCTGAATCGCTTCCTGTGGGATAACCTCCCGGGCATGGGCGACGGGCGCTACATCTACCGGGTTAACCGCTCCAACGAGATCGATCGGCTGCCCGTGCGGCTCAACACGGTCGCCCCGAAATACGCGGTCGAAGCCGAGCGGGAGGGCGTGCGCGGCAAGGTGGAGGTGCGCTTCTATATCGACGAAACCGGCGCGGTGCGGATGCCCGCGGTCGACGCCGACGCCCATCCCTACCTGGCGGACACGGCCGTCGCCGCAGTGAAGGAGTGGCGCTTCGAGCCCCCGACCCACAACGGTCGCCCGGTGCTGATTGCCGCCCGCCAGGTGTTCGATTTCAGCAGCACGAAATAATTGGTGTGTCAAAGTGCGACGCCGGCCCGTCGGAGGCCGGCGTTTGCGTTGGAACAAGGAACGGGCCCGCGCCGGAGGCGTCGGAACACGGCGAGGGTCATCCCGCACGGAGGGACAAAAGAGGCGCGTTTGCGCCGCCGGATCGCGGACGGGTGGAGACTTGCCTCGACGCAGTCGTTCGCTTTGGGTGGGAACATGAATGCTGACTCCCCGGCGGCCGATGCCAGCGCGGCGGCACCGTCCGCGATGCCGCTCTCGGCGCTGGAGGCGCGCGTCCTCGGCTGTCTCATCGAGAAGGAATTCGCCACGCCGGACCTCTATCCGCTGACGCTCAACGCCCTCGTCAACGCCTGCAACCAGCGGAGCAACCGCGACCCGCTGATGGACGTGGTGCCGCGCGAGGTCGAGGCGGCGCTCGAACAGCTGCGGCAAAAACGGCTGGCGGTGCTTTTCTCCGGCGCGGACGCCCGCGTGCCCAAGTTCAAGCAGAAGCTCGACGCGGTTTATCCTCTGACGACGGCGGCGCGCGCGCTGCTGGGGGAATTGCTGCTCCGCGGCCCGCAGACTTCCGCCGGGTTGCGGGCCAACGCGGAGCGGATGCAGCCGATGCCCCCCGTGGGGGAGTTTGAAGCATTGGTCGCCGAGCTGACGCAGCGTCCGGCCGGGGCGTTGGTGCGCCAGTTGCCGCGCCAGCCGGGGCAAAAGGAAGCGCGTTGGGTGCAACTGCTCACGGCTCCGCCTTCGCTCTCCGAGCTACGGCGCGACTCGTCCGGTGGCTCCGCCCCAGGCGAGGAGCCGTTCAAGGTGGCGCTCACGCTGCCGCCCGACGTGGAGCGCCGGCTGGCGGCGTTGGAGACAGAGGTCGTGCATCTGCGCGCGGAACTGGCGCGCCTGCGCGGCGAACTGGGAGCGTGAGTTGGAAGCGTGGAGCCAAGGCGGATACCGTGCCGGGATTTTCCCGGGGCGGCCTGAGGGGTGCTGGAGAAAGGTCGCGGATATGCGGGATTTGGCCGCGCAGCACGCACGGGATCGGCGAGACCTGCGCGGCGCGGCTGAGGGAAACGAACCAGCGGGGGCCGATGACCGTCACTCCGCTTTCAGCTGGATGTCGGCGACGAAGTTGTGGCCGTCGCACTGAAGCTCGAACATGTGACGGTGGGTCGACTTGATGGCGGCGACCGAGAGGTTCCGGCCGCGGACGATCGTGGGGAGCGTGAGCCGGCAAGGGAAGCCGATGTCGCACAGCTGATTCTTGAAACCGCCGGCGGTCATGTTGGTGATCTCGCCGATGGCATCTTTCACCACCTCCGGGCCGTGCATCTCGACCTCGCCCGGGCTCATGCCCAGGATCAGGCAGGTGGCGTGGAGGGCGAAGGCCTCCGGGAAGCAAAGATAGACGATGCCGTTGGCCTCG
>JAYVZM010000247.1:0-4492 GCA_043783345.1 Verrucomicrobiota bacterium | reverse complement strand
GTCAAGCTGCTCGCGCCCGACGCGAAGGACGTCAAACCCACGGACGAAGGCACGCTCAAGTGGTCGCTCGACCTCAAGCCCGGCGAGAAACGCGAGCTGACCGTGAGGTTCGTCGTCGAATACGCCAACGACGTGAACGTCACCGGCCTGGAATAATGCCCCGGCCTCCGCTCACTCTTCTCGTCGACAATGGCTCGCTGCAGCCTGCCGCCACCCTCGCGCTCCGCGGGCTCGCCACGAAACTCTCCCGCCGGCTCGGCCGGCCGGTCGAGCCGGTTTCCTTGCTGCACTCCTCCGGCATCGATCCGAAACTCCTCGACGGCCGGCCGGCGGAGATTCTCGTTCCCGTTCTGGAAAAGCGCCTCGCCTCGGGGCAGAATGAATTCGTCGTTCTTCCCCTTTTCTTCGGCCCGAGTCAGGCGCTGACCGTCTATGTGCCCGAGAATGTCGCGCGGCTGCAGGCCAAATACCCCGCGCTCGATTTCCGGCTTGCACCGCCGCTTCACGCCATGGGCGACGACCGGCTCGCGCGTATTCTCGCCGATCGGGTGAAGGTGGAACTTGGCCCGGAGCCGCGGAAGCCCGTGCGCGTGGCGCTCGTGGACCACGGCAGCCCGATGCCGGAGGTCACCGCCGTGCGCAACGCACTTGCTCTCCAGCTCGCCGGGCTGCTCGGTCCGTGCGTGGCGGAGGTGGCGCCGTGCAGCATGGAACGCCGGCCGGAGCCGGCCTATGACTTCACCGCGCCGTTGCTCGCCGACTTGCTGGCCGCACCGGGGTGGTCCTCCAGCCATGTCATTGTCGCGATGCAATTTCTCCTCCCCGGCCGTCATGCGGGACCGGAAGGCGACGTGGCGAAACTCTGCCAGCGAGCGGAAGCGGCGCACCCGGATTTAAGCACGCGGATGACCGGACTCGTCGGAGCCCATCCGTGGTTGGTGGAGATCCTGGCGGACCGGTGGCGGGCGGCGGATGCATTCCTGTAGGCCGGCGCGCTGGCACGCGCCTTTTTCCCCGGCGCGACCAAGGTCGCTGGCCTACGGCTTCACCACCTGCGCGTGGAGCTGCGGAAGTTCCACGGCAAAGGTCGCCAGCCGCACCACCTCGCCGATGACAACCAACGCTGGTTGGCCGGCCAGGCCGGCGGAAAGTTTTTCCGCGTCGCGCAAGGTGCCGAGATGAATTTGCTGGGTCGGCAACGTGGCCTCGCTGATCAGCGCGAGCGGCATGTCGGCGGGCATGCCGTGGTTCAGCAGATTGCGGGCGATCTCGGGCAGCCGGCGGACGCCCATGTAGAAGCACAGGGTGGCGCGCAGCCGCGCCAGCGCGCCCCAGTCGAGCGCGGACGTGTTGGCGGCGCATTGATGGCCGGTCACAAAAACCACGGCGGAGGAATGATCGCGGTGGGTCAGCGGCAGTCCGGCGACCGAACTGGCTGCCGTCGCGGCCGTGACGCCGGGCACGATTTCAAACGGAATTCCCGCTTCGCGCAACGCGTGCATTTCCTCGCCGGCCCGGCCGAAGATCAACGGATCGCCGCCCTTCAGCCGCACGACTTTCTTTCCGGCGTCCGCCAGAAGGACGAGCCGCGCGTTGATTTCGGGCTGGGTCGCGCTGTGGCTGCCGGCGCGCTTGCCGACAAAATGCATTTCGCACGCCGGCGGGCAGTTCTGGAGCAGCTCCTTGTTAACCAGTTCATCGCAGACGACCGCTTCGGCACCTTGGAGGATCTTCAGTCCGCGCAGCGTTATAAGGTCGGCTGCGCCCGGACCGGCGCCAACGAGCCAGACAAAACCCTTTGCACGGGACTGGTTTAAATCAATCATGACATCTTTAGTCGATATGACTTCTTTTAATCTTTACCCGTTGGCTGACAGGTGCAAGCATTCTCCTTGTCATGTCTGTAATTCCATCGGCGCTATTAAGCAAGAACGAGGTCCTCAAACAAAACGATCCCACTCTGGCCGGCAATATTGCCGCCACGATGGCGGATCCGGCCGCTGACCGCTTTTCCGAGGATGACCAGCAGTTCATCAAGTTTCACGGCATCTATCAGCAGGATGATCGCGATCTCCGCAAGACCGCCAAGAAATACATGCTCATGATTCGCGGTCGCATCCCGGGCGGTGTCATGACCCCCGCCCAGTGGATCACGTTCGATGATCTCGCCACGCAATACGGCAACAACACCCTGCGCCTGACCACGCGCCAGAGCATCCAGTTTCACGGCGTCGTCATGTCCGGCCTCGGCCCGCTGATCAAACGGATCAACGAGTCCCTCCTTTCCACGCTGGCGGCCTGCGGCGATGTCAACCGCAACGTCACCGCCTCGCCCACGCCCGCCTACACCAAGGCGCGCGAGCAGGTCTTCGCCGACAGCGTTCGCGTGGCCGACGCGCTCGCGCCCAAAACACCCTCCTACCACTCGATCTGGATCGAAGGCGTGCAACTCAAGCTTGACGAGCCGGCCCAGCAGAACTTCGAGGATCCGCTCTACGGCCGCACCTACCTGCCCCGCAAATTCAAGGTCGGCTTCGTCATCCCGCCGGTGAACGACATCGACATCTTCACCAACGATCTCGGCTTCATCGCCGTCGTCGAGGGCGACCGGCTCGTCGGCTACAACCTCGCGGTCGGCGGCGGCATGGGCCGCAGCCACGGCAACGTGCAAACGTTTCCGCGCATCGCGGACGTGCTCGGCTTCCTCCCGCGCGAGCGGCTCATCGACGTCGCCCAGGCCGTGCTGACGATCCATCGCGACTTTGGCGACCGCGTGAACCGCAAGCACGCCCGCCTGAAATATGTCGTCGAGGAGCGCGGCGCGGCCTGGGTGACCGCGGAGATCAACCGCCGCACCGACCACGCCCTCGCCGGCGTCCGCCGCTATGAGTTCACCACCACCAGCGACCTCTACGGCTGGCATCGCGCCGTGGACGGCAGCCTGTTCCTCACGCTCTTCGTCGAGACCGGCCGGGTGAAGGACATGGACGGCCACGCCCAGAAGACCGCGCTGCGCCGCGTCGCGGAAAAATTCCCGCACATCGAGTTCCGGATTTCCGCCAACCAGAACGTAATCCTCGCCAGCGTTCCCGCCGCCGACCGCGACCCGATCACGGCCCTGCTCGCCACGCACGGCGTCAAGGTCGACCGGCAGGCCAGCGTGCTCCACGCCGCCTCGATGGCCTGCCCGTCGCTGCCGACCTGCGGCCTCGGGCTCGCCGAGTCCGAGCGCATGCTGCCGGGCCTCATCGACCGCCTGGAAAAGCTCGGCGGCGAGCTCGGCCTCGGCGGCGAGGAGATCATCATCCGCTCCACCGGCTGCCCCAACGGCTGCGCCCGCCCCTACATGGCCGAGATCGCCTTCGTCGGCAAGGCCCCGGGCCGCTACCAGCTCTGGATCGGCGGCAACGCCGCCGGCACGCGCCTCAACCAAGTCTACAAGGACACGGTGAAGGATCCAGAGATCGAGGCGGAACTCCGCCCGCTGCTGCTGCGCTGGAAAAACGAGCGGCTGGCCGGCGAACGCTTCGGCGACTTTTGTTCGCGTGTTGTGTTGCCCGAACAAAAACTGGCGGGAGCGGCAGGGGATGCCGCTCCCGCTTCCCCTTCTCCCGAAAACAACTGACATGACCGCCGCCGAACTCACCCGCTGGAACACCGAACTGCTCGCCCAGTCTCCGCTCGACATCGTCCGCTGGGCCCTCGCCCAGTCCGGCGGCCGCGCGATCGTCTCGACCAACTTCCGCCCCTACGAGGCCGCCATCCTCCATCTCGCCGTGTCGGCGCAGCCCGATATTCCCGTGCTCTGGGTCGACCACGGCTACAACCGTCCCGCCACCTACAAGCACGCCGAGGACCTGCGCGCCCGGCTGAAGCTCAACCTCAAGCCCTACCTCCCACGCCTCACGCCGGCGCACCGCGACGCCATCCACGGGCCCATCCCGACCACCGAGGACGAGGTCGGCCTGAAGAAATTCAGCGTTCTGATGAAACTCGAGCCCTTCCAGCGCGGCATGCAGGAACTGGCCCCGACCGTCTGGATCACGGCGCTCCGCAAAGTGCAAAACCCCAACCGCGCCGGCCTCGACATCGTGTCGCCCGACGAAAATTTCGGCGCGCTCAAGGTCAGCCCATTCTTCCATCATACGGACGCCGACCTCGAAGCCTACCTGGCCCAGCACCAGCTTCCGAACGAGTGGGATTATTTCGATCCCGCCAAGGCCGACGAGAAACGCGAGTGCGGCCTCCACGCCGCGTGGGGCAAACAGGCGGTCACCGCCTGATCCCCCCAAGTCCCTGCGCGTTTCATGAATTCCTACCACCTGGATCATCTCCAGCATCTCGAGACCGAGGCCATCCACATTATGCGGGAGGTCGCAGGCGAATTCGAGCGGCCCGCGCTTCTTTTCTCCGGCGGCAAGGATTCCATCTGCCTGCTCCGGCTCGCCGAAAAGGCGTTCCGCCCCTCCGAACTGCCGACCCCGCTGCTCAA
>JAYVZM010000246.1:0-4496 GCA_043783345.1 Verrucomicrobiota bacterium | reverse complement strand
AACTTGTCGCTCAACGGATCAAGGAACTGCCCGATATACCTAGGAAGATACTCGCCATGTATTACTTCGAAAACATGCGGCTCGCCGAGATCGCCGCGGTCTTCGGCCTGACGGAGTCGCGCATTTGCCAGATTCACTCCCAAACCATCCTCGGGCTGCGGGCGTTCCTCGGCCGCGCACAAAACCGGTAACCGCCCGACATGCTGATCGTTGTTGGCATACTCATAGTATTAATCTCCACCATCGGCGGCTTCATGCTGGGTGGCGGGCACCCGGTTGTGCTGCTCCACGCCTCGGAGTTTGTCATCATCCTGGGCATCGCCTTGGGCGTGCTCGTGATCGCCAGTCCCGCGCATGTGATGAAGGATATCGTCCACAAGTCCAAACAGGCGCTGATGGGGAAAACGGCCGCGCGGCAGGATTTCTTCGACCTGCTCAAGCTGCTCTATGAGATTTTCATGATCGGGCGCCGCAACGGCCTGATCGCCCTGGAAGAGCACGTGATGAATCCGAAGACGAGCGCGGTGTTCCAGAAGTATCCGTCCCTGCTGAACCATCCCGAGCGGTTGGAGTTCCTGTGCAACGGCCTGAAGCCCGTCATCGACGGCAAGATCAAGCCGGACCAGCTGGAGGACCTCATGAGCGCCGAGTTGGAGGCCAAGGAGACCGAGGCGGACCACCCCGTCCACGCCTTGCAGATGATCGGGGATGCCCTCCCCGCCATCGGCATCGTGGCGGCCGTGCTGGGCATCATCAATACGATGGCATCCATCGCCGATGGACCTGAGGCGGTCGGGGAAAAAGTCGCGGCGGCGCTGACCGGCACCCTGTTGGGCGTGTTCTGCGCGTATGGTTTCGTCAATCCGATGTGCGGCCGCATCAAGCACAACAACGCCTCCGAACTCCAGTGTCTCCGCTGCATCATGCATGCGGTGGCGGGTTTCGCCAAAGGCCTCGCTCCCCTCACGGCGGTCGAGATCGCCCGGCGCTCCCTCGACAGCTCGGTCCAGCCCGATGGCGACGAACTGGAAGCGGCCCTGAAAGGCCACGCCACCAAATAACGGAGCACCCCATGGCCAGAAAAAAAGAGGCACATCATGGCGGAGCCTGGAAAGTCGCCTTCGCCGATTTCATGACCGCGATGATGGCGCTCTTCCTTGTCCTGTGGATCTGCGCCCAGGACGACAAGATCGTCCTGGCGACCTCGCAGTATTTCCAGCACCCCTTCAGCTCTCCGCAGCAAAGCAGTGCCGGGCTGATGCCGTTCAACAACAGCAAGAGCGTGGTCTCCTCCCAGTCCAGCAGCGAAAGTGAAAAGAAAGCGGGCAGCAAGGTGGAGGTCGAAAAGTCCTTCCTCAATTCCGTGGCGAAGGATTTCTACCGGCTCCTGCACCTCGATCAAAATGAGCAAGACAAGCCCATCGACATCCAGGTGACTTCCGACGGCCTGCGCGTGACGTTGTTCGATCGGGCCCGCCGGCCCCTTTTTGTGAAGGACACCACCGAGTTTACCGAGTGGGGACGCTACGTCATGCAGGGCCTGGCCTGGACGATCGAGCGCTATCATTTTCGCGTGAGCATCGACGGCCACACCACGCAGGTTACCGGCGGAAAGTCCCCGGAATATTCCGCTTGGGAGCTGTCTGCCGACCGGGCCAATGCCACCCGCCGCAGCCTGGTCCATTACGCCATCGACGAAAAAACGATCGAACGGGTCACCGGCTATGCCGGCACCCGGCCGCTGCCGGGGGAAAAAGCCAATTCTGAAGCCAACGAGCGCGTGACGCTGAGCCTCACGCTCAATTCCAAGGTCACTCCGGATGCCCCGCCCGATTCGGCCCCCAAGGCCAAGGCGGCGAAAAACAGCATTCTGTCCCGCATGGTGGTGGGGAGCAAAAAACCGTCGTCATGAAATCCTTTCTCCAAGGCAAACGCACCCTCGACATTGCCCCCCTCCGCGCCCCCCATGCCTCCGCGGCGCTGGCGGAGGCCGCGCACAACCTGTCGGGCCCATGCTCTCCTGCCGGGGTCGCCCCCCTCATCGATATCGTGAAGCAGGGTGACAAGATCGTGCGCATTGTCGTGACCTGCACCTGCGGCGAACGGACCGAGATTGAGTGCCTCTACCCTCCGGGGCATTGAGGGCCCGTCCCCCGGCGGCGCGGGGCAAAATCTGCTCGTGAAGCTCTGGGCAAATATTGCCAAGGTAAAGGGCTTGTTTCTTAAGATATTGATGTAAGTCGAGTAACAAACATGGCACGGGCCTTGCAGTGTCGAGCCCCGGATGAACATCGGCCTCTATCAAAGTGCCTCGGCGCTCACCGCTTTAGAGCGCTGGCAGGATGTTGTCGCCCAGAACATCACCTCGAGCCAGACAAACGGCTACCGCAAACGGACCGTGAATTTCAGCTCCCAGCTGTCCGGCGAGCTGCAGACCAACACCCAGGGCCGGCTCCGCCACGAAGGCGACGGCCAGGCGACGGTTTTCCCGCGCGTCAACACGGGCATCAATTTCGTCAGCGGCGAAACCCAGCCCACCCGTCGCGAGCTGGACGTGGCGATCCAAGGCGAGGGTTTCTTCGAAGTGCAGATGCCCGACGGCGCGCGCGCTTACACGCGCAGCGGCGAATTCGGCCTGCGCGCCGACCGCACTCTGATCACGTCCGGCGGCCAGGAGGTTCTGACCTCGGGCGGCTCGTCGATCTCCCTGCTGCCGGGTGGCGGGCCCCTGACGATCAACCGCGACGGCACCCTCTTCCAGGGCGAGTATTCGTTGGGCAAACTTTCCGTCCAGCGGTTCAGCGACCCCGCCAAACTCACGCCCATCGCCGGCGGCTATTTCACCGCCGGGGAAAACGTGGAGCCCGAGGCGGTGGATGAGCCCGAGCTGATGCAGGGCTACCTGGAAGGCAGCAACGTCACGCCCCTGCGCGAAATGGTGGACATGGTGCTTATTTCCCGCGCCTACGAGGCCAACCAGAAAATCATCAGCACCGTCGATCAGACGATGCAGAAGACCCTCGATGCCCTCGGTTGAGATTCCCCATGAAATTTGCAGCCACTAGCCAGACGAAATCACGACTGCATGGCCGTGCACGCTTTGGAGGCGTGCCGGCCCTTTCTTTCCTTTCCTCCCGCCTATGAACCTCTCGCTCTATTCCGCCGCCACGGGCATGGAGGCCCAGCAACTCAACCTCAACACGATCGCCAACAACCTGGCGAACGTGAACACCCCGGGCTTCAAGCGCAGCAAGATCGAATTTCAGGACTTGCTCTACCAGTCGAAGCGGGCCTCCGGCAGCGACTCCGGCGGCGGCAACCTCGTGCCCACCGGCATCGAGATCGGCAATGGCTCGCGCGTCGCCGCGACCTCCAAGGTTTTCACCCAGGGCCAGGTCACGCAAAGCGGTGAGAAATACGACTGCGCCATCCAGGGCGACGGCTTCTTCGAGGTGCAGCGCCCCAACGGCACGATCGCCTACACGCGCGACGGCTCGTTCAAGCTCAACGCCCAAGGCCAGGTGGTCACCTCCGACGGCCTGCCGCTGCTCAGCGGGTTTCAGCCCATTCCCCCCGGTGCCACCGGCGTGAACATCGCCGAGAACGGCGAGGTCACCGTGCAATCGGCCACCGGCACCCAGAATTTTCGGCTGACGATGACTCGCTTCGCCAATCCGTCGGGCCTCCGCAGTCTGGGCGGCAACCTCTATGAGGAAACCGGCGCCAGCGGCACGCCCGAGATCGGCGCCCCCGGCGAGGCCGGATTCGGCCGCATCCTCCAAGGCTACACCGAGGCCTCGAACGTCAACATCGTCGAGGAGATGGTCAACCTCATCGTCGCGCAGCGGGCCTATGAGATCAATTCCAAGTCGATCCAGACCTCGGACGAGATGCTGCAGAACGTCGCCCAAATGAAACGCTGAGCTTTCCCATGCGCCGCTTCTTCCTCCTTTCCCTTTTCAGCGCCGCGATCCTCGCCGCCGGTCCCGCCGGCCAGGCGGCGGAAGCCGGCGCGGTGCCGGCGCCGCTCTCCCGCGAGGATTTCGTGGCGAATCTCACCCGGGCCCTCGTCACGCACTACAACCTGGAAGGCGATCTCGAGCTGGAACTGCTGCGCCCGTGGTCAGCCCCGGCCCGCCTGGCCCGGGAATGGACGGTGGAAGTCACCGCATATCCCGCGATCCCCGCCTCCTCCATGCTGACCCGCTGCCGTCTGCTGGGCGATGGGGCGACCATCGGGGAATACACGCTCACCCTGCGCGCCTCGCTCTGGCGCGATGCCTGGTCCGCGCGCCAGCCGGTGTCCGCCAATATCACCTTTGATCCGGCTCAGCTCGAGGTGCGCCGGGTCGATTTCCTCCGCGAACGCGACGCCCTCCCCGCGACCGTGGGCGACCGCAGCTTCATGTTTGCCCGCTCCGTCCCGCCGAACCGTTTGCTCACGTGGCATGACGTGGCGCGCCGTCCCCTGGTGCGCAAAGGCGATTACGTCGAGG
>JAYVZM010000245.1:0-4498 GCA_043783345.1 Verrucomicrobiota bacterium | reverse complement strand
GTGGCCGGTGAGCAGCGTCTGGAATTCCTTCTCCACGTCGACGACCACGATGGTGTCGAACTGGTTGCTGCCCGCCATGCCGCCCACGCAGCAGATGCGGTCGCTGAAGATGATGAGCCCGCGCGTGAGCCCGACAAGCACCGCGCTGCGCAACTGCGCCATGCGCTGGTTGGAGAACGAGCGCACCTGGATCGTCTCGCCGAAGCGCGCGGGATGGTCCTCGGCCTCGGTCAGGCTGCGCGTGACGAGGATGGTCTTGAGCGAGGTCTTCCACTTGGGCGACTCGAAGCCGCCGGAGAAGGTGTCGCCGAAAACCATCAGCGCGGTGCAGGCGCTGCCGCGGGCGATCTTCTCGGCCTCGCGCAACACCACGCGGTTGACCCGGCTCTGCGCCGCCGGCACGGGCTTGGCGGCGATGCCGCCGAAGCCGGCGAAGAGCCGGTCGTGCAGCGTGTCCAGGTCCGGCGCCTGCACGAGGCTGTCGACAAAGTCCTGCTCTTTCAGCAGCCGGGCCAGCGCCGCCAGAACCTGGAGGTAGTCGCGCGCCTTCTCGTCGGCGATGAGCATGAGGACGAGCCGCACCGGCTCGTTCTCCATCGCACCGTCGTAACGGATGCCGTAGTGGCTGCGACCGACGGCCAGGATGTAGCGCCGGCCCATCTTCACCCGCACGTGCGGCATCGCCACCCCGAGGCCGAGGTAGGTGGTCATCGTGCTCTCGCGGCGGAGCAGGCCCTTCAGCAAGGCCTCGCGGTTGAGGTCGGGAAAGCGCTCGACGGTCTGGTTGAGCAATTCCGCCAGCGCTCCCTCCATGTCGGCGCTGCCCAGGTCAAGGATGCGACTGCGGGAAATGTATCGGTCTAGCCGCATGGGTCAGGAGTGAAAGTGAGGGTGAGAGGGCAAAGGGGATGAGGTTTCAGTGGCACATCATGGGTTCGTCCACTTTCACTTTCACCTTCACTTTGGTCCGCGGCCTATTTCTCCCACTCGAGCGCGCCCTTTTTCACCTCATAGAAGAGGCCGAGCACGAGCACGCCGAGAAAGAACAGCATGGGGGACAGGATGGCGATGTGGTTGGCCAGAAAATCGCGGTAGACGAACGTCCACGGGATGAGAAAGACCACCTCGATGTCGAACAGGATGAAGAGCATCGCGGTGACGTAGAACTTCACGGAAAACCGCGTGTGCGTGCTGCCGTCGCCCGGCACGCCGCATTCGTAGGCGGTGTCCTTGATCGCGTTCGGCTTGAAACGCTGGCCGAGGAACGTGCTGGCGGCGATGACACCGATCGTGATCGAGCCGGCGAGCACGACCTGGACGAAGAGGGGCAGATAGGCGGCGTAAGACATCGGCCGCCAGCGTCCCCACCTCCCCGGACGGGTTCAAGTGGAAAGTGACGCCCCCGGCCCGCTCCCGGCGGGAATTTCGCCCGATTTTTCATCGTGACTCGGCGGCCAGGTCGTCCCATGTTCCGGCCACGGGCCGATCCGGTGGCGATGGCGGAGTGCATCCATCGCATCTTGTATGCTGGTCCATTTTCTCAACGTCGGCGACACGCGCTACGGCGACTGTGTCTTGGTTCAAAAAGGCAAACGCACCCTCCTCGTGGACGGTGCCCACTCGAAGGATTTCAAGAGCCACGCGGGGCTGGCCCGCAGCATTCCCGGGCAATTGCAGGCGCTGCTCGGCCCGCCGCCCTTCAAGATCTCGCTCCTGATCGTCACGCACTGCCACTCCGACCATATCGGGTGCCTGCCGGCAATGGTGGCCGCCGGCCTGCTGAAGGTCGACGATGCGCTGGTCGCGGACGAAAAACTCGGCTTCGGCCGCGCGTTGCCCGATGGGACCGACGACATCCTGCTCGACCGGCTGCCCGCCGAGGTCCGTCAGTTGCTCGCCGCGTTGCGCGAGGAGCCGCGCGGGGCGGATGAATCCGACGAAGCGCTGGCCGAGTTCCTCGCCGATGCCGACAATCTGGAAGCCGATTACGGCCGCATGCTGGTCGCGCTCGCGCAGGCCGGGACCAAGCTGGTGCGCTACACCGGGCAGCCGCTGCCCGCCCTGGAGAAGAAATACAAGACCCTCGGGCTGCGGATCCTCGGTCCCACGAAATCGCATCTGGAAATCTGCGCGAATGCCATCGGCCGCTACGCGCATGACGCCCTCGAACTGATCGGCGGCCTGGCCGGCGACCGCCCGGAACTTGACGCCGTCTCGCTCTACCGCTCCGCGCTGGTCTCCGGCCTGAGCGATGCCCCCGACCTGCCGGGCAAGGGCGCCGCCTTGAACGACCAGAGCATCGTCGTCTCCCTCGGCGCGGGCAAAAAAAAGGTTCTTCTGGCCGGCGACATGCAGTTCGCCAATCCGGAGGTGGGCGGTCTGGCCGCGCCCATGACCGCGCTGCTCAAAGCGGTGAAACAGGGGGGCCCCTACGCGTTGATCAAAACCTCGCACCACACCGCGGCGAACGGCCTGACGAAGGCGGTGCTCGCCGACTATGCCGGCCAGCCTTTCCTGGTGCATAGCGGCGGTTCGGCCGATCCGGGTCATCCCAACGCCGGTTCCCTCCAGGCGCTGCGCGCGAGCACGACCATCGCCGGCTTCGCGCGCACCGACCGGAACGGACTCATCAGCGTGGATCTCCACGGCCCGACCCTTGCCATCGCGAACGAATCCGGCGCGCTCAACGATTTCACGCCGAACAACGCCGACCCGGTCACGCCGGCGGCGCCCGCGATCCCGGCCGTCGCCCCCACCCCGCCGGTCGCCCCGCGCACCGAGCCCCTGGCTCCCGTCCAGGTGCGGAGCAGCGACGGGATGGTCGAGGTCATTGCCCGCATCCCCAACCGGCCCACCAAGGTCACCGTGACCGTGCAGATCGAGCCCGCGGCCGCCGCGGGAAAAGTGGCGGGCGGGACGGTGGCGGTCGCCGCGCCGATCGTCACGGTTGTGGAAACGCCCGGCCAGCCGGACCCCGCCGTGAGCCTCGCCGGCGGGCGGTCCCTGCCCCATCTGCTGTTCGCCACCAGCCGCGCCGGCTTGAACCGCATCGTGGGCGCCGAGGAAACCGAGGCCATCCTCTCCTCGCTCGCGGCGCTGGGCCACACGGTCGTGGACTCGCTGCCCGACCGGCAGCCCGACCCGGCCATCGCCCTCGCCACCGTCAAGCAGGCGCTGCGGCAGCAGAAACCGGGG
Organism: Verrucomicrobiota bacterium; assembly: GCA_043783345.1. GTDB lineage: Bacteria > Verrucomicrobiota > Verrucomicrobiia > Opitutales > Opitutaceae > Lacunisphaera. The sequence continues at coordinate 1,303 of JAYVZM010000245.1, read as the reverse complement.
GGTGTCGTGCTGCTCGGGGGCTACGACGTCGTGCCCGCCGTCCGGCTCGACGCACTCTCGGCCGACCTGCGGGCGCAATTGCCGCACCCGTCGGGCGACGCCGACAACTTCATCGTCTGGAGCGACGCGGAATACGGCGACACGGATGACGACGTCATGCCCGAGCTGCCGGTCAGCCGCGTGCCGGACGGAGGCTCGGCGGATTTCCTGCGCCGCCTGCTGGCCGGCGTTCCGGTGGTCGGCGCCGTCCGCTCCTTCGGGATTCGCAACCGCGAGCGGCCGTTCGCCGAGCTGATTTTCCAGGGCCTGCCGGCCGGCCAGTTGCTGGTGTCCGAGCCCACGGGTCCGGACGACATCACCCCGGCCGCGCTCGCGGCGAACCACCTTTACTTCATGCTCCATGGCAGCGACCGCGACACGAGCCGGTTCTGGGGCGAAGACAACGGCGGCGCCTTCGAGGCCATCAACGTCGGCAACCTCCAGTCCCCGCTGGGCGGCATCGTTCTCGCCGGCTGCTGCTGGGGAGCGCTCATCGGCGAGCAGGCCGCGCTTTACCAGCGCACCGACCAGCCGGCCCAGCCGAAGGCGATCGACGAGTCGATGGCGCTGTCCTGCCTCGCCGCCGGCGCCTCCGCCTTCATCGGGTGCACCGGTTCGCATTACTCGCCCACGGTGGCGCCTTACGGCTACTTCGGGGGCCCGCTGCACGCGGCGTTCTGGCGGGAGATCCAGGCCGGCCGCGGTCCGGCCGAGGCCCTCTTCAACGCCAAGGTCGAATACTCGCGCGGCATGCCCCACGGGCGCACGCACGCCATCGAGACCGCCATCGAGATGAAGCTCTACCACCAGTTCACCTGCCTGGGCCTCGGCTGGTGAAACTTTTACCTGACAATCCGGTCAACTTAACCCATATTACCCATCATGAAACCCGAACAAGCCGCCAAACTCGTGAGCAAGAAGCTCCGCGGCTGGACTCCCGTCTCCGGCGCCACGTTCACCGATGGCATCACCAAGCCGGCCTCCAAAGTGAGCGCCAGTCCGGACGTGCTGATCAGGAAATACCGCAAGATCACCGGCACCGATGCCGCGCCCGGCCCCCTCAAGTTCAAGCACAACGGCGTGAGCATCGTCACCGTCCGCTCGAAGAAACCCAGCCAGGACACGCCCGGTTTCACCAAGAGCGTCGTCGTCGGCGACAAGGGCATCATCGGCATGCAGGGCTGATCGCGGTCCGCCCTTCCCTCCGCCGCAGCCACGGAATTCATTCCGTGGCTGTTTTTCTTTTGTAGGAGCCTGCTTGCAG
>JAYVZM010000244.1:0-4516 GCA_043783345.1 Verrucomicrobiota bacterium | reverse complement strand
TCCTTTATGCCCTCGCGCACCCAAACCCTTCCGCCTGTTCCCGATCCCGCCGACCCGCAGCTGCTGGCCTATCTCAACCTCAAGCTCCACGAGATCGGCCAGCCGGGCGTGAAGCTGGCGGAGAGCGAGGGCCTCTCCAGTTTCGTCGACCATTTCCTGACCCTCAGTCGCGAAAAGGACCGCGTGCTCGCCAGCCACCTCTGCCCGGTGGACCAGCGCATCCAGAATTTCATCTACGACTACCTTGAGGGCGCCGTCGAGGCCCCGCGCCTGCCCGCCGCCACGCTCGTGCTCGACCGGCCCGGCCTGGCCCGCGCGCTCTCGCTGCCGCCCGACCGCGACGAACACCACAGCAGCATCCTCGCCTCGCTCCGCGTCCGCCAGGGTGTGCTGCACAATCCGCGCAGCGACCGCCGCACCACGCAGGGGATTTTCCACGTCGCGGAGGGCGGCCTGCCGATTCCCAACGACAAGAAGGCCGTGCCCGCCGCGGTCTTCGGCCGGCTGCTCGCCGCCGCGCTCAACCCGCCGCCGGAACTGCTCCGCCTGCCCTTCACCGCCGCCGCGGCCAAGCAAGCCGAGTGCTTCGTCTCACTCCACCTGCGTCCGGTCGTGGTGCCGGAGGTGCCGGGCTTCAGCCCGATGCGCGCGATGGAGACGCGCTTCTTCGTGCCCGGCGCCCTCGTCGCCAACCTCGATTTCGTCGAGAGCATCTTCGGCAACGCCGGCGACCCGCACCTGCCGGAAAACGACGCCGGCCTCGATCCCGCGCACTGGACCGGCCACACCGGCTGCATCATCCTCGCCCCGCACCTCAACAGCCTGACCAAGCGCGAGCTCGGCCTCCCCGCCCACGCCGACGCGACGCCCCGCCAGCGCCGCGACGGCATGTGCTGGAAGTCGGCCGACGAAAAATACAACGACGGCACGCCGTTCAAACTCACGGCCCGCACCGCGGCCGGCGTGATCCTCACGTTCATCGCCGACAATTATTTCGGTTACTGCAAAAAAGAGGTGAAGACCCAGATAAGTTTCGCCGCCAACCTGCTCGGCCGCGCCGAGGAGGAGCATGCCGGCGGCGCCATCGTCTTCCCGAGCTACGACCACGGCGAGGACTTCCAACTCAGCCAGAACCTGCCGGACGTGAAGCACACCTTCGCGGAGGCGCTCGCCCTGCTCGGCGATCGCGCGGCGCTCCAACCCGGCGGCTGGGCGCGCGACACGGTCTTCCCTAGCGTCCACTACGTGCCCGCCGACGCCCGCTTCGACCTGCGCACGCAGCAGATCGCCTGGCGCGACGCCACCGGCGCGGCCCAAGGCATCAAGCTCCTGCCCGGCTTCACCTACGTGCTGCCCTCCGGCTACAAGGTCGAGATGGTCAAGCCCCACGCCAACCGCCGCTGGCGCCTGCGCGGCACCGCCGCCGAGGGCCTGCTCTGCCACAAGCCCTGCACCGTCTCCGGCGGCGGCAAGTCCGAGATCTCCAAGCCGATCTCCGACGCGATGTTCGCCGGCCCGGTGTTTGTCAGCGATCTGACCCGCGACCTCGACGCCGTGGAGACGATCCTGAAGAAGAATTACACGAAACGCTTCCGCACGCCGGTGGGCACCGCCGTGCGCGCCCGGACCATCCTCAGCCCGGACCGCTCGCTCGGCTCCGTGATCAAGCTGCTCAGCCGCAGCCCGGATTTCACCGACGAATACAACGAGTGGCTCGCCACCATCCCGCGGTCCATCCGCGACCTCGTCCTGCACCTGAAGCGGCTCTACAAGCCGGAATGGGGCAAGGACTGGCGCAAGCATTTCAGCGTCGACACCATCAACGCCCGCCCCGGCAACGAGCTGAAATACAACAACGAGAAACTGCTCACGCACTACCTGCGCGTGGGCTACACCCGCGAGGGGGGCTGGCGCACCTTCACCCTTCGCTCGGACTTCGCCCCCGCGGAAAAGATCCAGATGGAGGACGATATCACCGCCTCGACCGTCGCCCCGCGCGACCAGGTCCCCGGCCTGCCGGCGTGGGTGACCGAGCCGTCGCTCAAGTTCGTCCACAACTGCGAACTCCGTCTCTTCCAGCGGCCCGACGACGCCGTCGTGCGCGGCTACGACCAGCGCACGGAGCACGACTTCAGCCGCGGCGGCCATTTCTTCTCCAACTACGAGCCGCTGACGCGCGAGGCCGCGCGCACGGTGGTGGAGGACGTGCTCGGCTTCGAGGCGTTCACCGACCCGATGCAGAAGACCTTCCGCGAATTCGTCGCCGCCCACCGGCCCGCCTACATGGTCTCGCCGGCCCACCCGCGGATTGTCGACGGCAAGCCCTCGAAGAACCCCCGCTATCTGCAGAACCGGCCCGACCTCGAGGATCCGCGCGCGACCTATCTCGCGCAGACCGGCGCCCGGCTTTACCGCCGGCTCGGCGCCGACTCGCCCGCCCCCTTCCCCGTCGGCTCCGTGCTGATGGGGCGCCGGCTCAACCCGCCCGAGCCCGGCGTCCGCCCGCTTTGCGTCTTCGGGCCGATCCATTACCAGGAAGTGCCCGAGGCGTTCATGGACCTCATCGCCAGCCTCACCGGCAAGTCCCCGTCGACCACCGGCGCCGGCTCGGAGGGCGCGCTCACCAAGGGGCCGTTCAACGCCCTGCCGCCGATCTACGACCTCAACGCCGCGCTCACCTCCTTCATCCTCACCGGCCTGCCGGTCTTCTCGACCGCCGCCGGCTGGGTCGGTCCGCACCACCGGGTGGACCACGACATCAGCCTGCTCGTGCCCGAGATCTGGTGCCGCATGACGCCGCCCGAGCGCGAACCCGCCGCGCTCATCGCCGGCGGCCACCTCGAGCGCTGCGCGGACTTCGACCACAACGGCAAGCGCGTGCTTGCCAGCCGCCTCGGCTGGCGCATCACGGCGCGCTTCGTTCAGACCTACTGCGGCCGCGTGCTCGGCAACCCGAGCAGCGTGTTCGACGAGGAGTTCCTGCAGCCCGAGAAACAGGATCCGGCGGTTTTCGCCGACGCCGTGGACAACATCGTCACGGCGATGCGCGACACCGCGGAACACTATTTCGCCGATGATTCCATTGCCACCGCCTGCCCGCCGCTCCGCGCGCTGCTGCACATCATGCGCGACGGCACATGGGAGGGCCACGGCGCCGGGGACCCGGTGTTCCGCGCACTGTTCACCCGCGAGTCGCTCCTCCAGAGCGACTGGTATCGCGCCCGCCTCGAGGCCCAGCGCACGATCGACGCCTGGCTGGCGGACAATCAGACGCGTTATCTGGAGAAATTCCTCACCCGCGCGAATTATGCCGATGTGGCCGCCCGTCTCGATATCCGGAGCCGGCTCGCGCAATCCCTCGCCGCCGCCCGCGCCGCCAACTCGCCTGACTACCTGAAAAAACTCACCGGCACCCTCGGCGCGGAGCCCGCCATCGCCGCCGCACTGGCGAAGCAGAAGGGTTAGCGGGGTGGCTATTTTGCAGCCGGATGAATATCAGCCCGGAGTTCTAGCCGGCGCGGCACATCGTGGATCGCGGGCTAACGCACCGCGCTACTCCAAACCGCCGTCCCGAAACAGTGCCGCCCATGCCGGCTGAAGCGATCTATTCGGCAAAATTCCGTCGCACGGGCGCAGCATAAGCCGGTTTTATTCGACCCCGCCGGGACGCTTGCGGACATTCGCCGAGGTAATACGGCTGCGCCGCAAGCAGTTGTCGACTGCGCATATTTTGCTTTTCTTGCCCCGCGATTTACCGCCTCTCCGAGGGAAGCGGCCCCGGTCGACGGGATAGCGCATTGACGCTATCGCGCTCGTGGGCACTGTATGTTCTTACCCCCAATTCTCATGGTCAGCCCCAATACTCCCGAATCCACCGGTAGCGCTGCCGCCGTCCCCGGCGCGCTCCGCTCCCTCAACGACGTCGTCATCCGCCTGGCCGGCAATTCGCAGGACGGCATCCAGGCCGTCGGCGGCTTCCTCGCCCGCCTCGCCGGCCGCTCCGACCAGGAGGTCATGACCTATATGACCATCCCGTCCACCATCTCCGGCGGGCCGTCCATCTTCCAGGTGCGCATGGGTTCCGGCGACATCCTGTCCGCCGGCGACCGCGCCGACGTGCTCGTGGCCTTCTACCAGCACAGCTACGAAAGCCACCGCACTTCGCTGCGGCCCGGCGGCGTGCTCCTCTACGACTCCGACCACGTCACCCCCGACCCCGAGGACAAGGTGATCACCGCCGTCGGCGTGCCGATGACCAGCGCCACGGTCGAGGCCGTCGGCGGCTCGGCCAAGGAGAAGGGCAAGAACATCTACGTGCTTGGCTTGCTTGCCCGCATGTTCGATCTCGACGTGCCGAAGCTCAACCAGCTCATCAAGGAACGTTTTGGCGGCAAGAACGAGGACATCGTCCGCAACGCGCTCCTCGCCTTCGACGCCGGCTACGCCTACCCCGCCGAAAATCTCCGTAATTGCCTTTACCGCCTCGAGAAAACACCGGCCACGGCCGGCGGGCGCC
>JAYVZM010000243.1:0-4516 GCA_043783345.1 Verrucomicrobiota bacterium | reverse complement strand
GCAGGCCAACTTGAGGTCGCAATTTGCGACCTCAAGTTCGAGCCACGGCGGGCGCCGGTATTTCCCCCACGCCTTCACCGAGAATGGCGCCGTGATGGCCGCCAACGTGCTCAACAGCCCGCAGGCGGTCCGGATGAGCGTTTTTGTCATCCGGGCTTTCGTGCGCATGCGCGAGTTGCTCTCCGGGTCGCGTGAGTTCGCCGCCGAACTCAAGAAGCTCGAGACCAAGCTCACCGCCCGGCTCGATGGCCATGAAACCGCGATCGTTGATGTCCTGCGTCGCATCATGGAGCTGCTTGATCCGCCGCCCGCTCCGCCCGCGCCGCAAAAATCCATCGGGTTTCACACGACGATGAAGGTGCCGGCCAAAACCAGCACTCCCCGCGTCCCGTCGTGAACGGGACCGGGCGCGGCTGCCATGCTCCTACCAGCGGCAGCTGACCTCGGCGCCCCAGGTGGCCGGGGCGCCAGGGGTGGCATGACCCACGCCGGGCGTGATCGAGCTGTAATAGGCCTTGTCCGTGAGGTTGCGGCCGGCGACCCGGACCTCGCTGCGGGCGAAGGCCCAGCCGGCGTGGGCCTCCAGCAGCGTGTAGGCCGGCTGCGAGAGCATCGCGGTTTCCTGCTCGTCGTAGAACGTCCGGCCGGTCCAGGTAACGCCCGTGCCGCAGAAGAAACCGCGTGTCGGATGGTAATCGAGCCGCAGCGCGGCGTTGCCGCTGGGGGCATACGGCGCGCGATTGCCGGAGTAGTTCACGCCGGTGAACGGATCGGTGAAATCCGTGAGCGTCGCCTGGGTCAGACCGGCGACGGCCCGGAGCGTGACATCCGTCATCGGCTGCCAGCTGGATTCCAGTTCCAGACCGAGCACCCGGGCGCGGCGGGCGTTTACGACCAGGTATTCGTCGGTGAATGAGCCCGGGACGGCGAAGGATCGCTCAATCTGATAGCCGCTCACGCGATAGGCGTAGGCCCGCGAGGTGACGACCCAACCGGCCTTTGGCTCGGACGTCGAGAGCGCCGCCTCGACGCCCCAGGTGCGCTGCGGATCGTAACCCGACAAATCCGCGCGGCCGGTGTAAGCCGAATAGCCGCCGGCCTTGTAGCCGCGGGCGAGGGTGAAGACCGCCTCGGTGGAGCTGTTGATGTGCCGGGTGGCGGAGACGCTCGGAAGCAAGGCGCTCCAGCTGACGTCCCGCTTGATGACCGAACTGGCGGGGACGGTTTCCGTGCGGGTGAAATCCTTGGCGGTGTGTTCGAACCGCAGCCCGGGTGAGATCAGCCAGTCGGCGTTGGGCTTGAAGGTGGCCCGGCCGAACACCGCGAGGGTGTCGCTCCCTACTTTGAAGCTCGAGTCCTCGATCGGGAAACCGCCGAAGGTCCGGCTGGCGGCGCCGGTGGTGCGGGAATGGGAATAGAAAACGCCGCCGGTCAGCGACCCGCTCGCGTAGCGCACTTCCTCGTTGAACGTGCGTTGGGACTGGGTCAGCACCGAGTCGAAGTCGAAGCCGCCGAAAACGACGAGGCGGTTGGAGTAGGGCGACAGATCCCAGCCGGTGTAGCTGGTGGTGGCGGTGAGCGTGGCATCGGCGAGATGCTTGGTGACACCGAGGGCGACGGCCGCGAAGTCGGCGTCGGACCGGCCCTCCTTGCCGCGGCTGACCGTGTCGTAGGATCCGCCGAGCGGAACCAGCGCCTCCGCGCCGTCCCGCGACCGCTGGGCGAGCACGTGCAGGGAGAGTTCGAGATCGCGGGCCGGCCGGTAGTGCAGCAGCATCCGGCCAAAGTCGGCCTGGCGGTCGTCCACCGTCTGTCTGAGTTGGGAGTTGTAGAGATAGCCATCGCGCCGGCTCGTGCCGAGATTGATCGAGGCATCGAACTCCTCACTGCGGGCGGTCTGCGCCGATGCCTTGAAGGAGTGCAGGCCGAAGGAGCCGGCGGTGGCGCCGAAGTGCGCGGAGCTTTTTTCACCGGGGGCGGCGGAGGTGAACCGGATGACGCCCGCATCGGCCGCGCGGCCGAACAGGGCGGCGGCCTGCGGTCCGCGGTAAATGGTCATTTGCGCGAAATCGTAGAGTTCGGTGGGAAAAGTGAAGGCGGTGGCGAGCGGGATGTCGTCGAGGTAAACCGGGGCGGAAGCATCGCTGAAGTAAGGCGTGTTGCCGAGTCCGCGCAGCGTCATGGTGGCCCCGAAGCCGCGGGCGCCGGCGTCGTTGACCGCGAAACCGGCGGTCTGCCGCGCGAGGTCACTGAAGGCTTCCGCGGAAGTTGCACCGGGATTGGTGCCGACCACGGTTGCCGGACCGGAGCCTGCGGAGTATTTGTCCGTCACCGCCACGGCGGGCAGCACCACGACATCGCTGGCGGCGGCGAGGCGGAGGGTGCAGGGCAGGCTGAACAGGCCGAGGGCGAGGAGAACAATAGGTCGGGACATGTTTGGCGTTTATCTACACGTCTGCTCCGCAGAGGAACCCAAAAATTCAGAAAAGTTCCCGACAGCCCCGGCTCCATCGCGTGAAGCGCGGGTGGCTAATGCCGGGACTGGCGGAATCACTTCAGCCGGAAGACGCGGTAGGAATGCGGCGCGAGCTTGAAGCTCATCGCCCGCTGGTGCGGCACGGGCGGCTGGTCCCACCGGCTCGCCCGGTTGCGCACCTCGCCGGCGATGGTGTTGCCGGTCAGCACATCCTCGATGGCGGCGTGGTCGAGCCCGGTCGTGATGGCGGCGTCGACGGGCTCGTCGCGGAAGGACTCCACGATGAACGTGCCGTTGTCGTAGAGGAACAGGCTGACTTTGCCCGGCGCCTCGAGTTGCACGGGAAGGTGCGCGGTGAGGAGGGCGCGGATGGCGTTCAGCACCCCGGCGGGCAGCTCATAGAGATCGGCGAAATTGTCCGGGATGGTCAGGACATAGAGGTGGCCGCCGAGATAGTTGGCGTCATGGAGCAGGGGCCAGCCGTTGTCGCCGGCGACGGCCGAGACGAGTTCCCAGGAGTCGTTGGTGCGATAGGTGATCTGGGGAATGATGACGGGCTTTTCGCCGGGGATGAAACGCCAGCCGACCGTGTAATCCTTGACCGAGGCGACGCGGCCGGAGTGCTCGATCTCGGCGATGCGTTCGATGCCCTTGCCCTGCATCTCGCGGAGAAAACCGGAGGTGATGACGATTTTTTTGCCGTCGCGCAAACGGGCCTCGATCTTGTCCACGATGGCCGGGTCGGCGGCGGCCTGCGCGGTCAGCAGCACGATCGCTTCGCCGGTCGGAAACTCGGGCACGATGTCCATGGGGAGCCCGATCATGCCGAGGTGGTTTTGCAGAAACGCCTCGCCGGCGGTGTGGAAGGGTTTGTAGGACTTCAGGCCGACCGGCCGGCCGAGCCGGCCGAGAAACTTGTCCACGGCAACGAAGGTCTGTCCGGCGATGCCGGCAAAATTTGCGCCCGTGGCCGGCAGTTGGTCGAAGTTGAAGCTCGCGCCCTGGCCTTGCCAGGGTGCGCGATGCGCCGCGGTGACCGGGTTGGCGATGTCGGCGAAATTGAACAGCGTGATCTCGCGGGCCTTGGCGAAAAGCGTGAGCCAGAGCTGTTCGGCGTAGCGGTCCGCGTAGCGCGAGCCGTAGGGATCGACCCAGCCGCCGCCGTTGCGGCCGGGAGCCAGGTTCTCGAAGTAACGGATGATATTGTAGCCGAGGTAGGGCTGCAGGTGCTGGGCCGAGAGCACGGCATCGCGCGTTTCGGTGCCGGTGTAGACGCCGTCGAAGCGCTGCGGTCCGTCGGCGAGGTTGAAACCCAGCCCTTGAAAATGGTCATACCAGTTCGGATATTTGATCACGATTTTCACTTTGGGGTTTGCGGCCTTGGCGGGGCCGATCACGAGGTCGCGGGCAGCCTCCACCATGAGTTGGAGGCGGTAGTCGGTCCATGTGCGCGTGCCCTTTGCCGCCACGTCGAAGGCCGATTTCGTCGACGTGAAAAAGAAGTCATCGAGGATGAACTCATCGAAGTGCCGGGCCGTATGCTCGGCGATCTCGCGGACCTTGGCGCGGTGTTCGGGATTGGCATACGAGAAAGTCTCGAAGCGGTTCGGCTCGCTCACCGTGTAAGTGATGCCGCCGGCCACCTGCACGCCGCGATCCAGGAAGAATTTCTTCGCGGCCTCAATGGTCGCGTCATCCACCACTAGCGTGTCCCGGTGGGTTTCGATATAGACCTTGTCGACGTGCAGCTGCGCCGACACGGCCTGCCAGCGGGCTTCGAGCCAGGCCGCATCGCCCATGTGGCTGACTTCCTGCGCGCGGCAATAGACGGCGACCTTGAAGTGCTCATAGGCGGTGAGGGGCGCGGCCATGGCCAGAAAAGCCATTCCGGCCAGCAGGGGAACGCGAGGGGAAACATTCATGGGGTAAATGGCCGGCCCACCCAGTCCGGGAACGCGTCAGGGGCAACGCGTGCGCTCAGGCATTGACGAGGGTGTTCGTCGTGTTGAGGTGCTCGGCACCGGTGTATTTCAACGACTG